>QKIM01000011.1 GCA_003249585.1 Deltaproteobacteria bacterium | reverse complement strand
GTTGACCTTGCCCACGAGGGAGAAGATCTTGGTGCCCTTGGAGCCGCCCCAGGGGTTCTCGGAGACGTCGCCCGTGCCGATGGAGGTGAACCACTCCACGCCCTTGTTGATGATGGGGGCCACGTTCGCCCAGGTCTCCACGTTGTTGATGTTGGTGGGCTTGCCGAAGAGCCCCTGCTTGGCGGTGTGCTTCCACTTGACCCGCGGGCGGCCCACCTTGCCCTCGATGGACATCATGAGGGCCGTGGACTCGCCGCACACGAAGGCGCCGCCGCCGCGGTTGATCCTGATGTCGAAGGAGAGCCCGGAGCCCAGGATGTCCTCGCCGAGGAGCCCATGGGCCCTCGCCTGCTCCAGCGCCTGCTCCAGCCGGACCAGCGCCAGGGGATACTCGTTGCGGATATAGACATACCCTTCCGTCGCGCCGATGGCCCACGCCCCGATGATCATACCCTCGATGACCGAGTGGGGGTTCCCCTCCATGATGGAGCGGTCCATGAAGGCGCCGGGGTCACCCTCGTCGGCGTTGCAGATGATGTACTTGGTGGAGCCCTCTGCGTCACGGCAGGACTTCCACTTGACGCCGGCGGGGAAGCCGCCGCCGCCACGGCCGCGGAGCCCGGAGCGTGTGATCATGTGGACCACCTGCTCGGGCTCGATCTCCTGGAGGACCTTGGCCAGGGCCGCGTAGCCGCCCATGGAGAAGTAGTCCTCGATGCGGCTGGGATCGATGTGGCCGTTCATGGCGAAGACGATCCGCTCCTGGTGCCTGTAGAAGGGGACGTCGTGTTCCTTCTCGTAGGTGTTCTTCGCCTCGTCTCGGTACAGCAGCCTGGGGAGGATCTCGCCGCCCGCAATGGTCTTGTCGAGGATGTCCTCTACGTTCTCAGGCTTCACCCGCTGGTAGAGCGTCCCCTCAGGCTGAAGGACCACCAGGGGTCCGCGCTCGCAGAACCCGTGGCAGCCCGTGCCCAGCAGCTCCACGTCGAGCTTCTTCTGGGCGAGCGCACTCTCGAAGGCGGCCGATACATTCCTGGAACCCGAAGCGATGCAGCCCGTACCCTGACACACGCTGATCCGGACCTTGTCGGGATCCCGGGCGTCCTGATGTTTCTTGATGACATCGAGCAGCGCTTTTGGAGAACTGATCTTTTCCATTTCTTTCCTCGGTTAACGGTAGGCCGACACCAGCGTGCTCACCTCGGCCGTGTCGATGTTGCCATGATAGTTTCCGTCGACGATGACGAGAGGCCCAAGGGCGCAGGCGCCCACACAGTTGACGGTCTCGATGGTGAACTTCCCGTCGGGGGTGGTCTCTCCGTCGGTGATCTCGAATTCCCGCTCCAGCTCGGCCAGCACGCGCGGCGCGCCGCGGACGTGGCAGGCGGTCCCCATGCAGACGGTGACGATGTGTTCACCGCGGGGCGTCAGGGAGAAGGAACTGAAGAAGGTGGCCTGGGCGCTGATCTGCCCGAGCGGGAGCTCAAGCAGGCGTGCCACGCGGTCGATGGCCTCCCGGGGGAGGTAGTTGTAGGCCGCCTGGATATCCTGGAGAACCGCCAGCACCGCCGCCTTGTCGGCACCGTAGGATTCGACGATCTGATCGACTTTTGCCAGGTCCATGGATCAGGCTCCCTTCCCTGCGTCCCAGGCCTCGCGGGCGCTGCGACCGATCTCGTAGCCCTTCTGCAGGATGGCCATGTTGTCCTCGAGGACCTTGGGCTTCTTGGCGAACTTGGTCTTCACCACGTCCTCGATGGAGGCGAAGTCCACCACGGGGACCGCGCCGGCATAGGCGCCCAGAGCAGCGATGTTGGCGCTGCGGCCGGTGCCCGTCACCTCCATGGAGATCTGGTTGCAGGGCACGGTCACCACCAGGATATCTTGACGGTCGGTGGTCACGTCGATGAGGGAGGAGTTGATGATGAGACACCCGCCGGGTTTCACCTCGGGGCCGAACTTGTCCAGGGAGGGACGGTTCATGACCACCGCCGTCTCGGGGTTGCGGACGATGGGGGAGCCGACAGGCTCGTCAGCTATGACCACGGTGCAATAGGCCGTGCCGCCCCGCATCTCGGGACCGTAGGAGGGCACCCAGGCGACCTCCATGCCTTTGTTCATGGCGCCCTGGGCGAGGAACTTGCCCACGGTCATGACGCCCTGGCCGCCGAATCCTGCGAAGGTGACTTCTCTTTCCATGATCTTCCTCCCTTAGTTCTCTTCGGGGGTCTTGTAGACACCCAGGGGATAGTAGGGCAGCATGTTCTTTTCCAGCCACTCGTTGGACTTCACCGGAGTGATGCCCCAGTTGGTCGGACAGATGGAGAGCAGCTCCACGAAGGAGAAGCAGGTGCCGTCGACCTGGTACTGGAAGGCCTGACGGATCGCCTTCTTGGCCTCGATGATGTTGTGCGGAGTGTGGAGCGAGCCGCGGACCACGTAGGAGGGCGTCCGCAGGGTCGACAGCAGCTCCGCCACGCGGATGGGATACCCGACGTTGTCCACGTCGCGTCCGGCGGGAGAGGTCGTGGTGCGCTGTCCGGGCATGGTCGTGGGGGCCATCTGGCCGCCGGTCATGCCGTAGATGGCGTTGTTGATGAACACCACGGTGATCTTCTCGCCGCGGTTGGCGGCGTGGATGATCTCGGCCATGCCGATGGAGGCGAGGTCGCCGTCACCCTGGTAGGTGTAGACCGTGAGGTTCGGACGGGTCCGCTTGATGCCGGTGGCCACCGCCGGAGCGCGTCCGTGGGCCGCCTGGTGCATGTCAGTGTCCATGTAGTTGTACAAAAGGACGGAGCAGCCCACGGGGGCGACGCCGACGGTGCTCTCACGAAGCCCGAGCTCGTCGATGACCTCGGCCACGAGGCGGTGAGCCGTCCCGTGGGTGCACCCCGGGCAGTAGTGGGTGATGGTCTCGGTCATGGCACGGGGTCTTGAGAATATGGTCTTCATTTGGTGCCTCCGTGTTTCTCGTAGGATTTTCGCAGGAACTCCATGGTCTCGTGGGGATTGGGCACGATGCCGCCGTTGCGGGCGAAGAACTCGACGGGCTTCTTCTCGAGCACCGCCCACTTCACGTCCTCGAGCATCTGGCCGTTGCTCATCTCCACCACGGCCACGGACTTGACCCGCGGATTCTCGCCGTAGGCGCGCATGGCCTTCTGGGGGAAGGGGAAGATGGTGATGGGCCGGAACATGCCGATCTTGTATCCCTCTTCACGCAGGGCGTTGATGGCGGTGCGGACCACTCTCGAGGTCGTCCCGTAGGCGACCACGAACATCTCACAGTCGTCCATCTTGTACTCTTCGTAGGCGATCTCGGCCTCCATGGCCTCGTACTTCGCCTTGAGCTTCCAGTTGAACTCCTCGAGCTTGAGCGGATCGAGGAAGAGCGAGTTGATGAGGTTCGCGGGACGATCCTTGCACCCCGTGGTGGCCCAGGACTCCACGTCGATCTGGGGGGTGGGCTCCACGCAGCCGAAGTCCACGGGCTCCATCATCTGGGCCAGAAGACCGTCACCGACCACCATGACGGGGTTGCGGTACTTCTCCGCCAGCGGGAAGGCGCGCATGACCCACTCCACCATCTCCTGGACCGAGGCCGGCGCGATGGCCAGGAAGCGGTAGTCGCCATGGCCGCCGCCCTTGGTGGCCTGGAAGTAGTCGGCCTGGGAGGGGAGGATGCCGCCGAGGCCCGGACCGCCTCGGACGATATTCACGAACACCGCCGGCAGCTCGGCTCCGGCGATGTAGGAGATGCCCTCGGTCATCAGGGAGATACCGGGGGAGGAAGAGGTGGTCATGATCCGCACACCGGCACCAGCTGCGCCGTAGACCATCTGGCTCGCGGCGACCTCGCTCTCGGCCTGGACGAAGGTCCCCCCGACCTCGGGGAGGCGCTTGGACAGATACTCGGCGACTTCGCTCTGGGGGGTGATGGGGTAACAGAAATAAGAGATACAGCCGGCACGGATGGCGGCCTCTCCAACGGCTTCAGCACCTTTCATCAGTATCTTGGACATGACAACCTCTTTAGTAGTTGAAGTACTTGTACTGGGTTCCGTGAACGCTGACGGTAATGGCCAGATCCGGACACACGACACCACACAGGGTACACCCGATACACTTGTGGGGGTTCACAGGGGTGGAGTAAAAATACCCTTTTACATTGATATCTTTCGACATTTCGAGAACACCGCGGGGACAAGCCGTCACACAGTGTTCACAGCCTTTGCACCTGTCTTTGTCAATCTTTACACTTGGCATTGCCACTCCTTATTAGATGCGTATCGCAGGTCCGGTTCCGGCTGCCACGACGCGGGCGGGCTCGTTCCACGGGGGATTGAGGATCCGCCGCAGGGGGAGCACCGCGACGCCGGGGCAGTTCGCCGTAACTTCTTCGACCAGGGACTCACGGGCGGTGATAAACCGCACGGGGATCCCCGTCACATCACTGATCTCTTTCAGGAATTCACATCCCTTCACCACCGTCTGCGCGTCGGTCTCCTCCATGAGGTGGGTGTTGCCGATGAAGCCGGTGATGGAGAGGCCGGAGGCTCCCTCGAGCATCCGGATCATTTTCTTCGTGTTGACGAGGGTGTTGGTGAAGGGACGGTTGGCGTTGAGCACCATGAGCAGCTCGTAGTCGGGGATGAACCCCTCGAAGCTGCGCAGGATCCTCGCGCCCGCGTCCTCCCCGCCCACGTCGAAGAGGGCGGTCCCGCCGGAGCTCTGGAAGAGCCCCTTGATCTCGGGCAGGATGATGGGCAGGTCGGCGTAGAAGTGCCCACCCCGGGGCGCCACGACGCGGATGTCCTCGGCCTCCATGACAGCCATGGCCTCCCGGGATCGGAAATAGGGATTCACAACATCGAGATCGGCGATAGCCAGGGGCGACACGCCGCTGCGGCGGAGCGCGAGGGCCCAGTTCACGGCCACTTCGCTCTTCCCGCTGCCGTAATTCCCGATGATAATGATAGCCCGTTCTTTCGGAAGGATGAAAGGTTGAGGCGTTGAGGTCATATTCCTCTTCTATTGAACTTTTGTGGAAATGTAAACCATAAACTGGGCATTTTTCCCCCCTCGGGGGACCACAGGATTCTCCATGTAGAATCAATATGTTAATTCTCGCGAGAAGCGCTCCGTTTTTGCACTTTTTCCCCACCTTTCCGGTTGTCAGAGGACCCCCTTGGGAGGTATACATCGGACCCCCCGGGATCCCCCCGGGCCTCCCTGGAGGTTACCATGTCGGCAGAAGTTTCCACCGCCCCGAGAACACACCGCCACGGCGCGCTGCGCTGGGCCGTGCTCTTCGCCATGGGCCTCGTGGTCTTCGGAGCCTATTACCTCTACGACGCCATCTCCCCCATGAAGAACGCCATGGAGGCCGAGCTGGGGATCTCCCCCTCGGACTACGGCTGGCTGGTGAGCTTCTACGCCCTGCCGAACCTCCTGGGCATCACCCTCCTCGGGGGCGTGCTCATCGACCGCCGCGGCATCCGTTTCACAGGCATGCTCTTCGTCCTCGTCTGCGTCGCCGGAGCGCTCATCACCGCGCTCGGGAGCACGGAGCTCCTGGCCTCCTCGGCCCTGGGCCGGGCGCTCGACGGCAAGGTCTTCGGCTGGTCCTCCAACCTCACCGTGATGATCCTGGGGCGGCTCGTCTTCGGCTTCGGCGGGGAGATCCTCATCGTGGCGCAGAACAAGGTGATCTCCCGCTGGTTCAGGGACGAGGAGCTCGCCTTCGCCTTCGGGATCAACCTGGTTATCTGCCGCTTCGGGACCATCGCCGCCCTCTCCCTCTCCTCGCTCATCCTTGGGCAAAGCGCCCGCTACGTCATGACCTTCGGACCCGAGGGACCGGGGACCATGATCCTCCGGTATCCCGGCCTCTCCACGGCCCTGTGGCTGGGCGCCATCATCATGGTGGTCTCCCTGGGCGCCTTCTTCGTCTATCTGGCCCTGGACCGAACGGAGCTTGAGGAGGGGCAGCGCTCCGGGGCCCGCGGGCTCTCCTTCGGCGACATCTTCGACCTGCTGCGCAGCCGCCCCTTCGTATACATCTCCGTGTTGTGCCTGGCCTTCTACGCCGCCGTCTTCCCCTTCCTCTCCTTCGCCACGGATCTCCTCATCAACAAGTACGGCTTCCCGGTAGAGCAGGCTGGCCTGGTCACCTCCTCGGTCACCTGGGCCACCATCCTCTTCACGCCCCTCGGGGGTCTCCTGGTGGACCGCGTCGGCCGGCGGGCGACCCTCATGATCGTCGGCTCCATCCTCCTGATCACGGCCCACCTCCTCCTGGGCTTCACGGACCTGCACCCGCTCATCCCCATGGCCTTCCTGGGCCTCTCCTTCTCCCTGGTCCCCGCATCCATGTGGCCCTCGGTGCCCCTCATCGTCGAGGAGCGCCGCCTGGGGACGGCCTACGGGTTCATGTCCCAGGTCCAGTGCCTCGGGCTCTGGGGCGTCCCGATCCTCATGGGCGCGGTGCTCTCGGCCTCCAACGACGGGGTCTCCGCAGCGCAGGTGGCCGCCGGGAGCGCCGTGTGGGACTACCGCTACGTCATGCTCCTCATGGCGGGGATCGGGGTCCTCGGCCTCGTCTTCGCCCTTTTGCTGCGCGGAACCCAGCGCCACGACGCCTCCATCGGCCTGGAGCTGCCCACGGGATCCCGGCGGTAAGGAGCACAGAACATATTGAATCTCTTCACGTCGTGGAGTACAATATCGCCATGAACAGACTCCTTTGCCTCACCGCCCTTGTCTTCCTCACCTTTGGCTGCAAACAGATCAAGGACCTCGACCCGAGGGGCGACAAGGAACACGAGGGCAAGATGCTCAAGGGCGCCCTCAAGGATTTCTGGCATTTCTCCACCGCCGACGACCAGGTGGCCAATCTGGAGCCCGGCGAGTCCCCGCAGAAAGACGTCTGGAGCATCCGCGACAAGAGCTCCAAAACCCGCGCCCGCGCCCTGGTCGACGTGGACGCCGACCTCCTGCTCGATGAAAAGACCATGAAGGACAAGGGATTCAGGCTTGCACGCCACCTGATGATCGACACCAGGGCCACGGTGGTCCGCCTGCGCTTTTGGAGCCGCGGGTTCCGCCCCGAGGGGGGGATGTTCGCCGAGCTGCTCCTCTCCGGTGACGGCCGTGACTGGAACGGCTCCAGCCAGGGCACCTCCCGCTCCTTCCGCTTCTCCCCCGCCACAAGGCCCTGGAGCAAACTGACGAAGGACGAGATAAAGGTCCTCAAGACCCTCTCCAGAGAGAAACGCCGGGCTGCAAAAAGGGGCCTCAAAAAGCCCTACGAGGCCGCGCTGCGGAACACGGCGGCCAGGACGGGCATCGAGCCCGCCAAGCTCATCTCCCTGGAAAAGAGCGTCCACCGCATGTTCGCACACCCGCGGGACGTCCCGAAGACGGCCCTGTGACGTCCACAACCGGCTCTCGGAGCCGAAAAAGGAGTCCTATGGAAACGGTCACCATCCTCTTTCATGGCAACTGCTTCGACGGAGCCGCCAGCGCCGCGCTGTTCAAAAACTTCTACGAGACATCCCTGGGACACGAAGCTCGTTTCGTCTTCGTTCCCCTGGCCCACGAGGTCGGTTTCTCCTACGACGACCGCATGTTCACCGGCGACGTGAACGTCGTCCTCGATTTCCGCTATCCGCCCTCGGAGAAGGTCACCTGGTGGTTCGACCACCACCGGACCACCTTCATCGTCTCCTCCGACCGCCAGCACCTCGAGGCGCGCCCGGATCCCGACCACTTCACCTGGAACCCCGAGGCGCCCTCCAACACGGGCCTCATGGCGAAGATCCTCTCTTCCCGCTTCGACTTTCAGTTGCAGCCCTGGCACGAGTCCCTCGTCCAGTGGGCCGACCTCATCGACTCGGCCTCCTTCGAGACCCCCGACGTGGCCGTGGAGCTCCTGGAGCCCGCCATGGCCTTCGCCTACTTCCTCGACCAGTGCCACGACCAGGAGATCCTGGTGCGTTTCATCGAGGATCTGTCCGAAGGCCGCACGGTGGACGAGCTGGCCGCCCTCCCCTTCTGGTCCTCGAGGCTCAACGCCCTGCGCCAGCGCTGCTGGGACATGGTCGAGGACATCAAGGGCCTCCTGGAGGTGAAGCAGCGGGTCTCCTTCCTCGATCTCTCGGACCAGGAGGTCGCCGGCTACAACAAGTTCATCCCCTACTACCTCGCGCCCCTCATCAACTACTCGGTCGCGATCATGAAGCGGGAGAAGCAGTTCAAGATCTCCGTGGGCACCAACCCCTGGTCCAAGGGCCTCACCGCGGAGACCCGCGCCGACATCGGCAGCCTGTGCAAGAAGTACGGCGGAGGCGGCCACTTCGCCGTGGGGGGCATCCCCTTCCCCCACGAGCATGAGGAAGACGCCCGGGCCGCCGCCCTGGAGATCACCGAATACCTGAGAGAATTCACCTCCCGCCAGGACAGCGACCGTAAAAAGGACCTCCTCGAGGAGTCCCCCAACTTCGACATCCTCGACCAGCAGTAGTCCGGACTGCACCGCACCCTCCACCGTCCTCTCACTTCCCTCCATCCACCGCATCGCCACGGCCATCGAACGCATCAACGGGGTCATCGGGCGCAAAGCAGAGGTCGTCGGGTTCATCAACGGGGTCATCGGGCCCAAGGAAGAGGTCGTCGGGCTCATCAACGGGGTCATCGGGCGCACAGCAGAGGTCGTCGGGATCATCAACGGGGTCATCGGGCTCATGACAGATGGCATCGGGCCCATCGATGACGTCATCGGGCTCATGACAGATGGCATCGGGGCCGCCGCGCAGCGTGATCAGCCCGTGACGAAATCCCCGCGGCCGACTTCTTAAACAGAAGAGCCATCCACGCGTTTCCCGCAGCTCGCGGCAAAATGGAATAAAGAATCATTTTTCACTCGATGCTTCTGCATATTTCCCGGTGGCGCTCCCCCTCTTCCATGGGCTGGAGACACTGCGGCCCGGCCAATCGGAAGGAGCCATTTGGGAAGGGAGTGCCTTTGGGGGCTTGTCACCTCGGGGAGAACATGGTAGAGCGCCGGGCTCGGGAGTATTTTCTCGACTTGGCAAAAAGGCAACAGAAGGAGACAGGAGTTTTATCATGAGGAATATTGGATATTTTGCGTTTGTGGCGCTGCTCGTGGCGGTGCTCGGTTGTGACGATGACACAGACAATGGCAACAACACCAGCGACCCGGTCTGCGGCGACGGCGTGGGATGCAGAGAGCTGCGACGGCACGAATCTCAACGGAGCGGACTGTCCCTCCCAGGGGTTCTCGGGCGGCACCCTCGCCTGCGTGAACTGTGCTTTTGACACCTCCGCCTGTACCAGCGACCCGACCTGTGGCGACGGCGTGGTGGAGGGCGCCGAGAGCTGCGACGGCACCGACCTGAACGGAGCGGATTGTCTCTCCCGGGGGTTCACAGGCGGCTCCCTCGCCTGCGTGAACTGCGCCTTTGACACCTCCGCCTGTACCAGCGACCCGACCTGTGGCAACGACCTCATGGAGTCCACGGAGCTGTGCGACGGCACCGACCTGGGCGAGATCGACTGCGTCAGCCTGGACATGGGGTTCCGAGCCGGCACCCTCGTCTGCGCTGCCACCTGTGATGACTATGACACCTCGGGATGCACCACGGATCCGACGGGGCTGCTCACCAACCTGCCCGACGGCTGCCCGGTCTACACCTACACGGGCCCCGTTGCGGGAGAAGAGGACCACTTCATCGCCGGCCGCCTCACGCCCCCCTCGGCCCCGTATCAGGTGACCGAGATCGGCTTCGGGCTTCAGCACGACACCTTTGGCGGCCTGTGTGACTCCACCATCGACGTGGAGGTGATCGTCTTCGTCTCGAGCTCAGCCACTCCTCCCGCGACGCCCACGGTGCTCGAGACCATCACGGTCCCCGGGGCGCTTCCCCCCTCCTGGACCGCCAACCGCTTCATCCACCTGACTCTCTCCACGCCGGTCACCCTGCAGGCGGGCGAGGAGCTCTTCATCGCCATGCGGAACGGGGGCGCCTACCCGTCGGCGGTCACCTGCCCCCTCATGTGCAACGATGCGGACAACTTCGTGGAAGATCGCAACTGGTGGAGCAACGCCGGGACACCCCCCTACCCCTGGGCAACCCTCGGTTCCTTCAATATCGACGGAACCTTTGATGTCTGGGCCATCGGCAGCCCCCAGTAGCGGTCCCTTCGCTGCCACCAACTGGCTTTCTCCTCGGTATCTGCACGAGAAATCTCCACATAATCTGTACTGAACCGGTACAAGTATGCATCCAGTCATCGTAAAAGGGGACGATGGGAATGGTGAGCCCATTTCCGAATCCAGGAAGAATCTCACACCGACCCTGTTTCGAGACGACGGGATACGAAGGAGAAAATGATGAAAAGCCTACAGATTGTTCTCTTTTCAATGATGATGCTCTCTTCCGGCCAGGCGTTCGGGATGGGAGGCATGCAGCACATTGGAGAGTTTCTGACGAATGAACTGGCCCTTGAAGCGGGTCTTTACTACAGCGTCTTTTCCACAGGCAGCAAGAATCGCCCTAAAATCTACTCGTTCACCGCAAGGTTCAAAAACAAGGGAATCACAAACGTCACACTCGTGTATGACAAACAGACCTACGTGTTGACCGATACAAAGCGAAGAGTGCTGAAATCAAAGGTGGGGCCACTCCGTTCGATTCCTGTAAAACTCTCCTATCTCCTTCCAAACAAGACGAAAAGGTCGTTCACTGTTCTTTTCAGGCTGTCTGCCTCTCAAAATTACAGCAACCCCTTCAATGTCATCCTGCAAAAAGGTGGAGAGCCCACCCAGAGGAGACTGAGCCAGGCAAAGCGCAAATGGGCGAGATGGAGAGATTCCCAGAAAGGATATTATCAGTATACACTTCACTCCCGCCAAGAGGATGGAACCGTTCATCAGACCAGAATAGTCATGCATCACTACTGGCACGTAGCCCATAAGGATTTTCAGGTTTTGAAATTCACCCACACATCCAGGGGAGTAGAGAAAAAAGTGCTGCGCAGACCGTCGAATTTCGGAAGCGTACGGGACTATACCCTGGACACCCTCTATGAAGCGGTGGACAAGATGATCGTCCACAAGAGAGCAAAGGGGGAAAACCTGATCATATCCTATGATGCAGACGGAATGCTCCGCAGAGCCTGCATAAAGAAATCTCCCCAAAGGGGGGTTCCCTGTCTTGGGATTGAAAAGATCACCGTTAAAAGAGTCATAAAGAAAAAATAGTGAATCTTAAGGCTTTGTAGCAATCAGCGTACGCCGACCTGAGAGGAAAACGATGGGGGGGGGGTTTCATGAAAGAGAGTCTTGCACGGGGCTGGTGTGAAAACCCCGATGATGTGGCATCATCCCCAAATGACGGCGTCTGCATCGAGCAGCGCTCAGGTATGGCCGATGAGGTCCTCCTTGCGTATCATCCGAATCTGCAGGTGTTTCTCCATCTCTCCCTTGATCTCCATCTGCTCGAAGAGGGCCTTGATGAAGTCGAGGATTCCCTCGCCATGAAGGGTGAAGTAATCACCCCTCTGCTGACGGACGGTCGCCTGTCTCACCCCGATCTTGGCCCCCAGCGAATAGGAGATGGACATCAGATCGCGAGGAGGCAACGCGAAAACGGGAGCGAAGGGGAGGTTGAAGCAGATGAAGATTCGGAGGTCGACGCGGAGGAGCGGGCTACTTCACGAGTCTGCCCTTCTGGACACTGTGTTTGCGCTTGAGGTTCTCCAGATCCTCGCGGGAGACGAGGAGGTGGGCTTCCAGATAGCCGTCGCGGAGCAGCACCTTGTGGCCCTGCTTGCAATCCTTCGAGTATGTGGCACAGGTGTACAGGATCGTCGTGGGCTTGACGGCGTTCAGCAGCCGGAATACGGAATACTGTTCGACGAAGGAGTCCCTCATCGGCTCGCCGTATTCGGAGATCTGGATGTTGGTGAAGACCAGATAGCTGCCCTTCTCGAAACTGACGGCGAGCTTGTTGTTGTCGGCCCACAGCACGACGCCGGGGGTCCCGGACTTGATCTCGATCTCCTCGTAGGTCTCGTTGTCACGCCGGATCAGGGTGTGATCCGGGGAGATGGTCTTGTCGCCCGGGCCCACGATCCGGTAGAAGTTGAGCCCGCTGCTCAGATAGAACTGCACGCTGCGGACCTCCTGGGTCGAGAGGTAATAGTGCGAGCGCAGTTTGTTGGTGTAGGCGACGCGCCCTTGGCCGCAGCCCGCCAGCGTCGTGAGCCCGATGATCAGCAGGGCGAGCGGCGTGGACAAGGAGGTGAGCGGTCTGAAATGGGGAGTCATGGTTACCTCGTTAATCTCGGAGAGTAGCGGAAATCATTGACCGGTGTGTCAGCATCGCGGCCTGGGACCGGTAAGGTTCCGGGGTTCTGTCTGGGACACTGTGGCAGTCTTCATGCCCGTCTTCTGGGCGGATAGTAATATATTCGGCATTGTGAATCCATTTAAAATGTATCGTACGGGTACGACGTCCCCTGCCACCGAAACGGGATCGAGCCCTCATGCCTGTACAGCCGGATCCAGATCCTTCGTCTTCATGGTGTCCGGATTCTCGCAGGACTCGATGCGGGACTTGATGGCGAAGAGCAGATGGCCATACCGGCCGGGCTCCAGCTCGGACTGGATGTTTTTGAAGACACTGACCAGCTGCTGGTCGGTGAAGGTCTCGTAGGGAATCTCGGAGGGGGTCTCGAGGGTATCGGGGACAACGCCCCGGACGTGCGCCTCGTAGATATCCTTGAGATCGGCGCAGGCCAGGGCGGCACGGGAGAAGCGGAGCGGCCAGATCAGGGCCAGTCCCACCTTGAGAAAGGCCCCGAAGAGGGTAATCCAGAAAAAGAAGGCCAGAAATCCGCCGAGAGCCAGAAAAGGCGTCAAGCCCTGGTCCAGCATCTTCATGACCATTCCGACCTCACTTTTGACCAGCATGGCCAGCATGGCAAGGGCGACGAGGACAAAGGGAACACCGAGGATCTTTTTCATGGAGAGACTCTCCCAGAAAGGTCGGTCGCCGTCAACGACAATGCCCACCGACCCTGCGGTACATTTTTCACTCCACCCATTGGCAGCGCCCCGCCCGTGATTATAATGCCACCATACAAGGAGGTACCGACATGGACCACCACGAGACCGTCGCCATTCTGGGCGCCAGCACCAACCCCGATCGCTATTCCTACAAAGCATTGAAGATGCTCACCGAACACGGACACACACCTCTTCCCGTCAATCCTTCCCTCACGGAGGTCGAAGGGTTCAGGGTCTACCCGGACCTCGGCGCCCTGCCGCGCCCCGTGGACACC
>QKIM01000312.1 GCA_003249585.1 Deltaproteobacteria bacterium | reverse complement strand
AACATGCGGATCCGTTGTTAGCATAAAAAGGGAACCGGCCAAATTGTTTTCAGCTTCACTTCATTTGCCTTGTGTGGCAGATTACCGTCATGTGCAGTGAGAAAAACGAAAAGAAAATACTCGTTCTGGATGACCGGGGCCCCGAGAAGATGGTGATGGTGTCCATCCTCGGGAGGCTTGGGTACCAGGTAACCGCCGACGCCTCCCTGGACTCCATCAAGGAGCACCGCGCCGCCGCTCCCAACCTTGTGATCATCAACAGTGGACTGGACGGTTCCGAAGAGGCCGCCCTCTCCATCGCGAGCCAGGGCTGCAGGGTGATCCTCCTCTCGCCTCCCCATGAGAACGCACCGGATTTTCGTGGTTTCGTCGACGCTACGGAGCACCTGCTCAGGGGCATCGGTGTGACCATCCCCGAGATCGTCATGGTGGTCAACGACTTCATCTCCCCTCTCCCCGGCAAGAGTATCAAACGTCAGCCCAGGGTTCCCGGGGGGTACAAGGTCATGGTCACCGAGGATGGCAAGGTCTCGGAGGGGTTCATCTTCAACCTCAGCGCGACCGGAGCCTTCGTGGAACTCTCGCATCCACCGGATCGCCAGACCCAGCTCGACCTGGAGTTTCATCTGCCCGGGCACGACGTCCCCTTCACCTTCCACTCAACGGTGACCTGGCGCGTGCTTCCCGAGGAATCCAAGGCCATGCGATCCCCTCCCGGCTGCGGAGTCTTTTTCATGGACATGTCCCCTGAGGAGCGCACTACCCTCGAAGATTTCGTCAACCACAAAGGACGCACCTGATCCCACCTCGTTTTCCCGAAGTACAAGAAAAAAAAGGAGTCTGCCGTGAGCAACCCCACCATCTCGACTGAAGCCCTCGTCGGGCGCATCCCTCCCATGGATCTCCCGGCACTGGTGGCAAAGACCACTGGTCTTCCGCTAAAGTCTGTCTCCAGCACCGCGCTGCTCCTCTCCGACGGCGCGACCATCCCCTTCATCGCGCGGTACCGCAAGGATGTCACCGGCGGCCTGGATGAGGTGGACATCGGCACAATCCGTGATCTCCTGGAGGAGCTGTCGGAATTCGAGAAACGCCGCACGGCCATGCTCCACTCCGTGGCAGAGCAGGAGAAGCTCACGGAGACGATCCTCTCCCTGTTCCTGGAAGCGACCACTCGAAGCGAGCTGGAGGATCTCTACCTGCCGTACAAGCGGAAGCGCCAGACCCGGGCAGGGAAGGCCCGTGAGAAGGGGCTCGAGCCTCTGGCCGATCTCCTCCTGAGCGAGGACCCCTCGACCTTTCTCGCCCATGCCGAGACCTTCGTCGATGCCGAGCGAGGTGTCGAAACCGCCGAGGAGGCCATTCGCGGGGCCATGGACATCGCCGCCGAGGTAATCTCCGAGCATCCTGAGGTCCGGGACGGGCTCAGAGCCCTCTTCGCACAGAAGGGGATGCTCGCCTCCCGGGTGATCTCCGGCAAGGCCGAAGAGGGGGTGACCTTCAGCGACTACTACGAGTACGACGAGCCAGTGGCCAAGATGCCCTCCCATCGGATCCTGGCCGTCACCCGGGGAGAGAAGGCCGAGATTCTCCGCGTCCACGTGACCGTGGATGAAGAGACGGCGGTCGGTATCTTGCGCCGTCACTTTCCCTTACGGGCCCAGACGCTCCTTGACCTGTGGGCGGAGCTTCTGAAGGACGCCTACCGGCGGCTCCTGGAGCCTTCCCTCGAGGCTGAAATCCGAAGAGATCTCAAAAAA
The DNA here is from genome assembly GCA_003249585.1 of Deltaproteobacteria bacterium. Taxonomy (GTDB): domain Bacteria; phylum Myxococcota_A; class Polyangia; order HGW-17; family HGW-17; genus SZUA-580. The sequence goes on along the minus strand of QKIM01000312.1, from coordinate 7,732 downwards.
CAGGCCGACGTCGAGGCCATCAAGGTCTTCTCCGTGAACCTCCGCGAGCTGCTCATGGCACCGCCCCTGGGTCAGAAGCGGATCCTCGCTGTGGACCCGGGCTTCCGCACGGGCTGCAAGCTGGCGGTACTGAGTCCTCAGGGCGATTTCCTCTCGCATAAGACCATCTACCCTCACCCCCCGAGAACCCACGTGGACCTCGCCCGCAAGGTCGTGACCGAGCTGGTGGCCACCTACGGCGTCGAGGCCGTGGCCATCGGCAACGGTACAGCAGGGCGGGAGACGGAGCGGTTCTTTACCGACATGAAGAAGGAGGGGATTTTGGCCGCGACAGTGGTCATCGTCCGGGTCGACGAGAGCGGGGCGTCCATTTACAGCGCGTCCCCCATCGCCCGGGAAGAGTTCCCCGAGCTGGACCTCACGGTTCGCGGCTCCATCTCCATCGGCCGGCGGCTCCAGGATCCCCTGGGAGAGCTGGTGAAGCTGGACCCCAAGTCCATCGGTGTGGGCCAGTACCAGCACGACGTGGATCAGACCCTCCTCCGCGGGAGCCTCGACGAGGTGGTCCTCACCGCGGTGAACCAGGTTGGCGTGGAACTCAACACCTCATCGTCCAGCCTGCTGCAGTATGTTTCGGGGGTCGGACCCCAGCTGGCCAAGGGGATCGTGACCTATCGCGAACAGAACGGCCCGTTCACCGCGCGGCGCGAGCTGCTCAAGGTGCCCCGCCTGGGACCCAAGGCCTTCGAGCAGTGTGCCGGCTTCCTACGCATCCGCAGCGCCGGGAATCCTCTCGATGCCTCGGGCGTTCACCCCGAGAACTACGAGCTGGTCACCCGCATTGCGGCGGATCTTGGGGTCTCGGTGGCCGAGCTCATCGGCAACCGCGCGCTCATCGAAGGTGTGGACGTGCAGAGGTACTACTCGGAGACCGTGGGCTCCTACACCATGAAGGACATCCTCGAGGAGCTCATGAAGCCGGGACGTGACCCGCGCAAGCAGTTCGAGACCGTGGCCTTCCGTGAGGACGTCATGGAGTTCGAGGATCTCGAGGAGGGGATGATCCTCGAGGGCGTGGTGACCAACGTCACGGGCTTTGGGGCCTTTGTGGACATCGGGGTGCACCAGGACGGACTGGTACACGTCAGCGAACTCTCCCACACCTTCGTCAAGGACCCCATCGAGGTGGTGAAACCCGGGCAGAAGGTGAAGGTGAAGATCCTCACCATCGACAAGAAGCGCCGCCGCATCGGGCTCTCCATCAAGGCGTGCCTTGCGGCTCCCGAGGGTGGCGCCCGCGGCCCTCGCAGCGATCGGGGTCCACGGGATGATCGTGGCCCCCGGGACGATCGTGGACCTCGAACTGATCGCGGCCCCAGAAACGACCGCGGCGGAGGCCGGGGCAAGGAACCAAAGAGCAGCGGCTTCAACGACGGCAACCCCTTCTCCAAGTTCTTCAAGAAATGATCAGACCATGGTGACAAGGTCCGAGGGGGAGGTGGAGGAGACCAGCTCCCGCTGGCCGGCGAAGATCAGCCCCGTGCGGCCGTCGATGGAGACGTAGTCTCCCTCGCGGATGACGTGATCGCCTACGGAGGCTTCCCGCAGATGATCGCGGACCACGAGCTCACGGCAGTTGACCACGCACACCTTTCCGAGACGGTTGGCGGTGACGGCCGCGTGGCTGGTGATTCCACCGCGGGCCGTGAGGAGCCCGGCGCACTTGAAGATCATGTCCACGTCGTCGGGGACCGTGTCGGGGCGGATGAGGAGCAGTGAGCCCTGGTCTGCGAGACGGGTGATGCCGTCGCGGTCGAAGACGGCGCGGCCGATGAAGGCTCCACCGCCGGTGCCCACGCCCATGGCCAGGGGAGGGATATGTTCCCCAGTCTCCTTGAACATGGGGATCTCCTTGGAGTGACCGTCCACGAGGGAGCGGCACTGCAGCACGAAGAGGTTCTCGGGGTCTGAGTCCTCGAAGGTGAATTCGATCTCCTGTTCGGAGAAGTCGTTCTCGATGACCAGCTTGTTGGCGAGCTCGTGGAGCGTCCGAAAGTGCTGGGGATAGCTCTCTTCGAGGGAGATGGCGGCGCCGTGACGCTTACGGTCCTGGGCCGACACGGGGAAGGGGTGGACCAGGCCGGAGACCACGTCCTCTCCCTGGGAGTTGGGGACGAAATCACCGTGGATGCTGATCTTTCGTCCCTTGGTCCTCGTCATGGCCACGCCGGTCCCCGAGTCGAAGTTGAGGTTGCCCAGGATCATGCGCTGGATGAGGACGGCGGTCCCCCACTCCTCGGCCAGGTCGAACTGCTCCCGGTAGATTCTGGCCCGGTCCGAGTCCCAGCTCTGGAAGACCAGTTCCATGGCCTCGATGATCTGTTCGAAGGGATCCTCTGGGATGACCACGCCGTTGCGCCGAGTCAGGGCGAGGTACTCATCGGTGATGCGGGCCATGTTGGCGGGGGAGAACTCCAGCTTGCGGTTCACCTCGTACCGCTTCTTGTAGTGGTTCATGATGCTGTCGAACTCATCACGGTCGATGCCGTGGGACATGCCCCAGATCTGGATCATGCGCCGGTAGCAGTCGTAGGCGGTCCAGGCGTAGTTGGGCAGCCTGCTGAGTTCGGTGACCACCTCGCGGTTCATCCCGATATTGAGGAAGGTGGTCATGACGCCGGGCATGGAGACGGCGGCTCCGCTGCGGACCGAGAGGAGCAGGGGCGGGCGGCCGTGGACGGTCCGGCCCAGAGTGAGCCCCGAGAGACCCTCCAGGGTCTGAATTTCGGCGATGAGGCGCCGCCGGATGGCGGCCTTCATCCGCGGATAGGCCTCCAGGGCCCTGCGACAGCGGTACACTTCCGTGGTGAGGACGAAGCCCCAGGGAACCTTGACTCCGAACTGCTTGAGGAGGTGGAGGTTGTATCCCTTGTTGCCCAGCCAGATGGGGTTGGCCATGTCCCCGGGGACGTCGTGGATGCGCACCATGGCGCGATCGGCGTCGAAGGAGAGGATGAGGTTGACGATCTCGGGGTTGAGCTTGAGGCGCATGTCCCCGAGGGTGGAGATGATGGTCCCCAGGAAGGTGTCCAACTGGTTGATGCCGAAGGCCGAGGAGAGGATCTCGCGCATCACCCGCTCGGAGAACATCTCCTTCTCGCTGACGGTGCCGAATCGCACGGCACCCACGATGGAGATGGCGCCTTTGTGGAATTCCTGGAAGTAGCGGTCGATGACACCCCGGACTCGCTGGGAGATGACCTGGAAGATGTTCAGGAACTGGCTGAGGCTGAACCCCTCTCTTTTCACGGCGGCATCGAGGATGCCGATGTTGGAGGTGATCTCGTGGACCCAGATCCCGTCCAGCTCCAGGGCCCTGATGAGGCGGCTCAGGATCCAGTGGATGCGGCGAAGGGCAGGCCGGGTGATGTAGTCGAGATCGATGAGGGTAATGAGCTTGTCGATGAGGACGGAGATGAGACGCTCGAGGCGGTAGGTCGCCCCCAGACACTCCAGCTTGCGCTCCTGGTAGCTGCCGTACATGGAGGGGATCCCGGCGGCAATGTGGCGCTTTCGGTAGATGCGCTCCTCGCCGTGACTCACCTGGGGGTCGAGGATGATGACCTTGAGGCCCTCCACCAGGTCCAGGGCCTTGTCGATGGCCTTTTCCAGTTCCAGATTGTCGATGAAGGCGAAGAGCTCTGTGATGTCTTCGGCGTCGATGAAGCGGACCGAGAGGAGGGCATCGCGGGCCCCTGCGGCGTCCAGGTCGTATTTGGCCACGAGCAGTGCGTGGATACGGATGATGTGGGCCACCCGGATGTCGAGGTCTCCCTCCTCACAGACCTGCAAGATGCCGTCGAAGTCCTGCTCGAGAAGCTCCATGGGGTCCCGCATGCCCGTGACATGGGTCAGGATCTCCACGGTCTCGTGGGCCTGTTCGATGTATCGGGGGTCGTGCACCAGGGACTCCCAGACGTCCTGGGGGACCATCTCCTGAAGCCGCGAGATGTCCTTGTCCATCCAGGTCTTCAGGATGCTCTGCACCAGGTCGATGAGGGTGTTGTTGGACTCGATGTGGATCTGCTTGCGGAAGAAGTGAATGAGCCGGTCCTGCCGGTGGTGGTGCTCGTCGATGAGGGTGGAGGCCGTACGCAGCTCACCCTCGGCGCCGATCTCTCTGAAGAAGACGGGGAAGAGCCGGCATAGTTGCTTGACCTGCTTGTAGACCGGCTGGATCCTGGAGTTGAGGAGTTCGGAGACATCGCTCTGGAAGAGGTCCGTGTCCGAGATGAAGACGTCACCCTCCCTCAGGTTCACGTGGAGCCCCGCCAATAACAGGGTGGTGCGGTCGGGGTCCATCCGGATGAGCTCCAGATAGGTCCGCAGCGTGGGCAGATGTGCGGGATTTCGCAGGATCTGCCAGTCGGCATTCACACCCCCCAAGGAGGGGTCCGGGAAGGGGATGGTGAGGATGTTGACGCACAAGAGATCGATGATCTCCTGGTTTCCCGCGGGGATGATCTGCTTTCCCAGATGGACCAGGATGGAGTTGATCACCACATGGTGTTCGTGGCCCAGCCCTCTGAGGAAGGGGAAGAGCATGGAGAAGATCTCCCGGGCCGTCTCAGGGTCCTCTCCCAGAGGCGCCTTGCGCAGGATGAGGGTCAGATGGTTGAGCATCTCCTTGTGGTAGAAGCGCATGGGAGTGAGTTCGAAGAGCCCGAGCAGGAGCTCACTCTTGGGAATGAGGGGAAGCTCGCCCCTCACCTCCGTAAGGAGGTCTCGGGCGATGGACTCGAAGTCTGGAGCTGCTTCCAGATTCTGTTCTGCAGTGGTCAGGGTCTTCAGGGCGGTCTCGACCCGGGCGAGGTGTGTCTCGATGAGGCTCATGAGCTCCAGGGAGTGGTATTTTTCGAGCCAGGGGGCGCTCTCCTCGGGTCCCCAGATACGATAGCAGGCTTCAAAGGAGGCACGGGTGATGCGAACCACCGCCGCGATCCGGGGGGCCTTCGCATACAGCCGCTTGAACCGGGTCGAAGCGCGGGAGAAGAGCGCCAGATCTTGTTCGAGCAGGGGGAAGAGCTCTTCGAGCAGCCCGGAGAGATCCTCTGCGGTGAGGAATCCTTCGCCGACCTCCTTTTCCATCAGGCCCACGAGGGCGGTGAGGATCCGCTCCCGCTCGTGGAAGGGCCACTGGCCTGCAAGAAATTTGATGCCCAGACCGGCGATGAGGGTGAGGAGCCTCGAGGGGTTCTGGGCCTTGTGGAAGACCCAGATGTCCTGAAGGGCGAGGGTTCGAAAGCCCGTAGCGACAACCTTGGCGTTGGGGAAGGGGTGGTAGTACTCGGCGAAGAAGGCGTCGAGCCGTTCCTTGAGCCCAAGGGAACCCTCCACGGCGGCGAGCAGCTCCCTGGCGTTCTCGGGATACTCCGAAGGAGGAACGGGGATGGCTGCCTTGTTGGCCTGCCAGGCATCACTTCCGGTGAGTACGTTGGTGGTGTCGTCGATCATCGCAGGGTCTCCAGTAGATCTACTATCCGTGCCGAGACCCCCAGCTCGTTGTCCTGCCAGAGGAGGAGGCGCAGATGGTTCCCGACGAGCCGCCAGCCGGGGTCGATCACCGCGCTTGAGGGGTTGCCCACGATGGATTCGGACGTGGGGGGTGCATCGGAGAGCTGGATCTGAGGACAGCGGGTGGGGAGGGAGGCGATCCAGGATTCGAGGGACCGCTTCGAGACGGGCTGGGCGAAGCACACCGACAGGTCCAGCGCCATCCCGCGCTCCACGGGCAGTTCCATGGACTGGGCAATGGTCCGGTCGGCCAGGGCAGGCTCCCAGTCTGCCAGGGAGTTCTCCAGAGCGGTCTCGATGCTTCGCAGGGAGAGAACTTTTTCCTGCTTGAGAGGATGGAGGACCCGGCAGGAGAGCTCTTCGGGGGAGAAGGCCCGCGAGAGATGGCTGATGAAGGGCACCAGCGCGTTCCCCGTGCAGCTGCCCATGTCCACGGTCACCCCTCGGGGCAGGGCCGGGAGATCCCCTGCGTGGCCGATCATGACCCGGACGTCAGCCTTCGGTTCCCGTCGAGTGAAGAAGACCCGGGAGGCCCTCTGGGCCTTGAGGACATCGTTCCAGTAGTGGAGCAGCGTGGCATCTCCCGTGGCGTCCACGACAACATCCACCTCGGGATGTTCCTGGGCTTCGGGGCTGGCAGGACAGCTGCGACCCTGCCCGAGGTCCTGTGCGAGGAGGGCGCTCTTGGCCGGGTCGCGGTCTATGAGCCACGGCACCCGGTGACCTCGTTCTATCAGGAGCGAAGCGGTCACCCGCCCGATCCTTCCGCAACCCCACAAGGCGATGGTCTGCCTGCTCATAGGATCATCCTCACCATGGGACCTTACAGCCCGAGTCGGAAGTTGAAGGAGACGGCCTCTGTCATCCCCACCTGAGGCGCCGTCTTGATGCGCGTCCCGGGGATCTTCAGTAGCTGGAGTTCCATCTCTATGATATCCGCTCGCTTCTTTGCGAGCATGGCATCCCGGGCGACCACGGAGATGACCACGATGATGGACTCGTTGGCATCGAGGATCTCAGCCAGGCGGACCAGCTCCTTTTTGGCGCCGGGATTCAACAGACTTTTTTGGGAAACGAAGGTCAGATCGGGGAAGATCATGCCGTCGGAGATGGGACGGCAGCCGTTGGACTCGACCTTTTGTCCCTTGCGGGTGGATGGGCAGCGGTCCTTGGCGTTGGGGATTCCGTCGCCGTCGGTGTCCAGGGGATTGGCCACCACAAGGGGAACGGGTGGTTTTTTTGTTGGTGTGGACACAGGCTCCAGACGAACCGGCTCCGGACGCGGGGGCGGGTCGCCGAAGAGGGAGGTGAGGACCTCAACACCCACGGTCACAAAGAGGGGATCCTCCACGTCGGGCATGAGGAGCTGCTGCACCGTGACGGTGAGGCCCATGGAGAGGCCGGCGATCTGGGTGCGGAGGTCGGCCTTGAACCCCAGCGCCCACCAGGTGGAGCCGGCATCCTTGGTCGGAGCGAAGACATAGGCGGGACCGATTCCGGCGCCGACGGTCCAGGACCGGTCCAGAAAGCGAAAATCCTTTGCATACTGCACAAAGAGTCCACCGCCGAAGACATTGGCTGTGCCCGGCAGCAGCAGATCTGCTGCGGTCAGGGTGGTGCGAAGGCGCGCAGAGGGGATGATGCCCGTGATGCCGAGTTCCAGCTGTCCACGGAACTCAACTCCCGAGGAAGAGACCCCGTTGTCGACCCGATCGTTGAGGATATGTGCGAAGGAGAGGGCGCCCCCACCCGTTACGGTATAGGAGACTCCACGTTCCTGCGAGCGCACAGGAAACGAGGCAGCGAGGAGAGCGAGAAAGAGAGCAAGGCATGCAGCTTTCATGGGCATCATCTCTTCAGGGGCTGACCGCGTCGCGGATATCCCGGGGTGTCAGCCCACGATCCCCCAAATCGCTGGTCCATGCAAGCACAAAGCGGCACAGACCGGCGCGGGTCTGCGGAACCCCCGAGGGCGGATGTTGCGGTGCTACTTGCGTCCCTTCTTGCGTGCCTGTTTGGCGGCCTTCTTTTTGGCCTTGTCCTTGGACTTCTGCTGGATGCTGACGGGCCGCCGTTTGGCCCCAGGACCCTGGGGTCCGCCCATTTCACCAGGCATCTCACCTGGTTCCGGAGCGCTCATCCCGCTCATGGACATGAG
>QKIM01000234.1 GCA_003249585.1 Deltaproteobacteria bacterium | reverse complement strand
ATTGCGCTCACCGCGTCGCCCGAGACGCTCCTCATCGAGGAGGACGTCTTCGAGGGGCAGATTCCCGTGGCCGCCTGGAAACTCAAATATGCCCACATCTCCCCTGAGCTTGTGTGGTCCTGGTTTCGAGAGACGGTCCGGACACTCGCGTTGGCCCATGGTATCGGGTATGCCCACGGATTTTTCGGAGAGGAACAGCTCTTCGTCTCCACCGCGCGAAGCGGGAACGGTCCGCCGGAAAACAGTATTCGCCTTGTGCGGTTCGCAGCCCTGACCGGGTCCGCGGCCATGAGCGATGATCTGCGCAACCTTGCGGCAGTCTTTCGTGGGTTGCTGCCAGCGCGGTCTTCTGCCCGGGGATTCACGGCGTTCACCGAGGTGTTGGCCGATCTGGAGAGTGGAGAATATCACGACGGCGTGCTGCTGTGGCAGACCATCGAACCCTATGAGCGGCTGCACCAGATCGGCGCCGCCGCAACCGATGAGCCCCTGGCCCGTGCGCCCTGGAAACGGCGGACGGGGCTGCTCGTTCTTGTCCTCTTCCTTGCCTCCCTGGGGGTGGCCTGGTTGTCCGGGCGGCTGCTCAAGGACGCTCCTCCTCCAAAGCGGTCCCCCAGGCAGGTGGCACCTCGCAAGAAACGGGTCGCTCCCCACGTCCCCATCCGTGTTGAGCGGTATGCGGGGGCGTGGGACACCCAGTTCCCCCTGCATTGGCTCTCTCGCCTCAGGGAAGGGTATCTTTTCGTCTCCAGGCCGCTCTTTCAACGAGCTGGATTTTCCCTTGAGGAGCTCCAGACCGCCCTGGGACTTCATGGGAAGAACCCATGCGCCGCTGGGGTCGACTGCCTGATCACCTTTGAGCTGGATCCCCGTTTCGCTCTTCGGAGAAGGACCCTTATCTCCCGCAGGCTCCTCAAGGAGCGTGACGGCGAGACGCTCAGCCCCTGGCGCCTGGCGCCAGGGAGCGATCCGAGGCTGCGCCAGGGCGAGACGCCTCCGGCCCTCACGGGGCTGTCCGGAGAGTTGCTGACCCAGACGGGATACAAGCCGCGGGAGACGGGCAGGGAGCTGCTCCTTCTGTATTGGAAGCTCCCACCCTCCATTCCCGGGCGCACCTCCCTGTGGGTGCCCCTCTTCGGTGGAGTGTTGCCCATGGCGGTGCTGGTCCGTGTTGTGGATCGGCCCCGGGCCCCGCGGCTGACTGCCGCGCTGGTGTTTGCTTCGGTCACGGACAGTGAGCAGGCCGCCGGCCTTGCCCAGGTTCAGTTGAAGACCCTCTTCGGGGAGCATCCCTTTACGCTGACCTCCAGCGGCCGTCGTGTCGAGGCTGCTTTTGATCTCACGGCGGGCCTCTTCGGCCCGAAGAGAACCGCACCGTGACCGGTGAGCCTTGTCCCCTGTGCCAGAGCCAGGATGTCATCTCCTGGCACGAGGACGCCCGACGCAGCTACCTCCGGTGTTCACGGTGCGCCCTCGTGTTTGCCGCGCGGCTGCACTGGCTCACCTGGGATCAGGAACGTCGCGAGTACGACAAGCACCAAAACGATCCCGCCGATCCGGGGTACCGCAGGTTCCTGCGGGGTCTGGCGGATCCCATGCTCGAGCGTCTTTCACCGGGGAGTCGGGGGCTGGATTTCGGGTGCGGCCCCGGGCCCACCCTCTCGGTCCTCATGGAGGAGCGCGGTCATCGGGTCGCCCTGTACGATCCCATTTATGCCCCCGACCCCAGCGTCCTCGGCGAGACCTACGATTTTGTCACCTCCTCCGAGGTCCTTGAGCATTGCCACAACCCGCTGGAGGAACTGGAGCGCATGCGCCGCCTCGTAGCCTCCGATGGCTGGCTCGGTCTCATGACGGGGCTGGTGGCGGATCGGGAGGCTTTCACAAGATGGCACTACATCCGCGAACGCAGCCACATCTGCTTCTTCTCACGGGACACCTTCCTGTGGGTGGGGCGACGGTGGGGCGTGGCCCCTGTTTTTCTGGGCGGCAATGTGATCCTCTTCCACCTGCCGTAGCGTGTCACCTCCGGTCGCGGTGGACCGGGGGCAAAAGAAGGGCCCTCACGGGGCTGGCCTCGGCCTCCTGCAGTGCCAGGGGCAGGGCGATGAGCGTATAGCGGCCGGCAGGGACCTTCTCCAGATCGATGGCCTCGAGGACGAGTATGCCGGCCTCCAAAAGGATATGGTGGACAGGAAACCCTCCATCGGGGCCATCCACGCTGAGCCAGTCGATGCCGACCATGGTGACTCCGGCATCCACACACCACCGGGCAGCGTCGGCCGAGAGGACCACGCCCTCCTCGCGCAGGGCGTCCTGGTGCAGGAGCCTTCGTCGGGAGTTCGATGTCCGAAGCAGCAGCGCATCACCAGCCGCGACAGGGGCGCCGTCCATGCAGTCTGCCGAGACCACCGGGACGTCCCCGGTGTCGATGACCAGGGCCTGCCGCAGGAACCGGTCCGGCTGGAACGCGCTTGAATCCCGGTCGTCCTTAAGAAAATGCGAGGGAAAATCCAGGTGCGTCCCGGTGTGGAGCCCTAAAGTGAGTGTCGAGACGGTGAAGGGGTCTCCCCGATCGATGTGCGCCCCGGCGGTAAGCGTCAGCGACGGATCTCCCTGATACCGCAGCGTTCGAGGCGAGAGCGGCAGGCTGATGTCGAAGAGGATGTGAAAGGGATCTGTGGTCATGGCCTCACAGGCAGATGCCGTAGTCGCCCACGGGGATGCACGACTCGTCGACGCCGCACTCGAGGGTGCTGCCCGCGTGGCACAGGGGGCGGCACCGGTTGTAGGGAGACCCGACCACACAGGCCAGACCGGGCTCGCACTGCGTGGTCGAGGTGCAGGCGCCACCGTCGGGAACGGTCCCGGCCGGGGCGAGACAATAGCCCTCGAAGGTCGAGACGTTGAGGTAGCACTCCTCGGGAGCGGTGCAGCCGGTATTGGTCACAGGGTTGCACTCCTCTCCGGTGCAGGTGTAGTCATAGACGCAGTCGGGATCGTCACAGTCAATGTCCCCGTCGGAGTCGTCATCGATACCATTGTCGCAGATCTCGGGCGTCAGGCAATGGGGGACATAGAAGCAGGCCGGATCATCACAGTCGGCCAGTCCGTTGCCGTTGTCATCAAGACCGTTCTCGCAGTCTTCGGTGGACATGCAGACGGGATCGGCGGCACAGTCGGGATCCTCGCAGTCGATGAGCCCGTCCCAGTCGTTGTCCAGGCCGTCGTCGCAGCGCGCCTCTGCCATACACGCGGGATCCCAGTCACAGTCGGGATCGTCGCAGTCGACAAGGCCGTCCCCATCATCGTCCAGCCCGTTGGCGCACTCCTCTGGGAAGAGCATGCAGGCGGGGTCGCCTGCGCAGTCGGGATCGTCACAGTCAACGCGGCCGTCGCCGTCATCGTCGAGGCCGTTGGCGCAATCCTCTGCGGATCCATTGCAGGCCGGCGCGCTGTAGCAGTCGGGATCCTCGCAGTCGTACAGACCGTCGCCGTCGTCGTCCCATCCGTTGGAGCAGTTTTCCGTGGCGGTCGGGCAGTAGTCGCTCCCGGTACAGTCGGGGTCCTCGCAGTCGATGAGGCCGTCGTTGTCATCGTCCCATCCGTTGTAGCAGATCTCGGGGGAGACGACGCAAGCAGGATCGCCTGTGCAGTCGGAGTCGTTGCAGTCGATGCGGCCATCTCCATCATCGTCGACGCCGTTGGAGCAGTTTTCGGGAATCGTGACGCAGGCGGAGTGGTTGCGACAGTCCCAGTCGGCGCAATCGATCCAGCCGTCGCCGTCGTCGTCCATGCCGTTGACGCAGTTCTCAACGGTAGTGACGCAGGCGGGGTCGGCCTGGCAGTCGGTGTCTTCGCAGTCGACGCGACCGTCGCCGTCGTCATCGAGGCCGTTGGTGCAGTCCTCGGGAGTGGTGACGCACGCCGAGTGGTTGCGGCAGTCCCAGTCAGCGCAGTCGATCCAGCCGTCACCATCATCGTCGAGGCCGTTGGTGCAGTTCTCCGAAGTGGTCGTGCAGTGGGTGTTGCTGGCACAGTCCGGGTCGTCACAGTCGATGAGGCCGTCCCCGTCGTCATCCCAGCCGTTGTTGCACATTTCCGTGGCCTGGCACGCGTCCTCGAAGCGGCAGTCTGGGTCGTCACAGTCGACGAGTCCGTCGTTGTCGTCGTCCCATCCATTGTCACAGATTTCCACGGCCTGGCAGACGACGTCGAAGCGGCAGTCTGGGTCGTCGCAGTCGATGAGACCGTCCCCATCGTCGTCCACAAGGTTTCGGCAGTCCTCCGGGGTGGTGATGCAGTGCTGGTTGCTGTAACAGTCTGGGTCGTCGCAGTCGATGAGGCCATCGTTGTCGTCGTCCCACCCGTTGGCGCAGTTCTCGTCGACCTGACAGGTCGGTTCCCAGGTGCAGTCGAGATCGTCACAGTCGGTGAAGCCGTCACCGTCGTCGTCGACCCCGTTGGTGCACTCTTCCATGGGGATGATGCAGGCCACGTCATTGCGGCAGTCCCAGTCGTCGCAGTCGATGCGGCCGTCGCCGTCATCGTCGACCCCGTTGGTGCAGACCTCCAGGGCGGTGCAGGCCTGGCTCCGGGCACAGTCCTGATCGGCGCAGTCGATGAAGCCGTCGCCGTCGTCGTCGATGCCGTTGTTGCACACTTCCACATAGACGCACTGCTCGAAGCAGTCCTGATCGTCGCAGTCGACGAAGCCGTCGCCGTCGTCGTCGATGCCGTTGTCACAGATCTCCTCGGAGGCACAGGCCTGATTTCGTTGGCAGTCCTGGTCGTCGCAGTCGACGAACCCGTCGCCGTCGTCATCAACACCGTTGTCGCACACTTCTGCATACAAACACTGGTCGACGCAGTCGAGGTCCTCACAGTCGATGAACCCGTCGCCGTCGTCATCGATACCGTTGTCGCACACCTCGGGGGTCGTGGTGCACGCGGGGTCCTCGAAGCAGTCCTGGTCGTTGCAGTCGATTCGGCCGTCGCCGTCATCATCGCGGCCGTTGTCGCACACCTCGGACTTCAGTTCTATGACCGACGAGCTCTCCCAGCATCCGGTGAGGGAGAAAACAAGGGCGATGAGGAAAATATGCTTGACGGTCTTCATGGTGCACCTGAACCTTTGGGTGAATACTCGGCTCCCCGGAGTATACCACGCAGTCCATTTTAGGCAAAGGTTCAGGTGTTTGCGAACAACACGCAAATATCCCTTCGGGCTATTGCGGTGTCGTCGCAGGGCCTGGGTCCTGTGGGTGTCTCGTGTTCGTCAACGTGTGAGAAAAGCTGTAAGATCCTTAATGAATGGCTCCTGGACGTGCCCGGGTAACAGGTAGGAATCCCGGGAGGGCGTTCCCGACTGTGCCGAGCCCAGGTGGTTGCAACCGCGGAGGATCTTCTCCCTGAATTTCGTGGTGCCCTTGAGGGCACGCTTCCATGGGGAGAGATCTTCTTTGGGAGAGATCTCGAAATCCCCATCGCAGTGGATCAGGAGGGTGGGGCTCTTGAGGGCGCGGGCGCTCTGCATGGGATCATAGCCGGCGAGGAAGCGCCAGTAGGCTCCACTGAAGCGGCCTCCGGGGAGCTCGTGCGCGGGAGTGACTTCGGGGAGATCCTTGTCCATGGCCCGCACGCTGCGTCGTCTCTCAAGTTTCAGCATTCTCTCCTGTTGTGTGTCTGCGGCGGTGAGCCCGGCAAGATAGGTGAGGCGCCGGATCCTCGCCTGCGCTGGGTGTTGTCCCCTGGGAGCCCAAAGGATGTACCCGCCGGCGGTCGGTGTCCGCTCTGCGATGAGGGGCAGGACATAGGCGCCCCAGCCGTGGCCGAGAAGGTGGATCCGATGAGGATCCAGAGCGGGGATCTTCTCCAGGAAGGAAAAAGCGTCCGCTGCGTCGAGGACGGTCTCCTCCAGGGGAGAAAAACCGGGGACTGTCCCGATACGTCGGGCGTGGGCCCGGGTCCGTTTCTCGTACCGGAGGACGGCCACACCTCGTGCCGTGAGGCCCAGGGCCAGATCCTTGAAGGGTTTCTGGGAATAGATCGTTTCGTCCATGTCCCACGCGCCCCTGTCGTGGATGAGGATCACCGAGGGGAAGGGGCCCTTGCCCGAGGGGATGGTCAATTCTCCGGGGAGCGCCCATGGATCCTTTCCCAGCCGAACGGCTATGATCTGGGCCGGTGCGGGGCGGGCATAGGCGGGGGGACGCCAGGAGGTGGCCGTGGGGCGGCTGAAAAAGTCCTCGATCCTGCCCCTGGCGTCGAAGGTGAGGACGAGATCCCAGATCCCACGCTCGAAGATCACTTTGACCACGTACACCTGCATCTTGCCTCGCCGGATCCGCTTGACCATTCCGAGGGAGAGATAGTCACCGGTGAGTACGGTGATCTTTCGCATCTGCGCCGAGACCTTGGCGACAGGCATCCGTTTGGCGAGGGCCGGTGTGAAATGGGACACCATGTCTGCGGTGTGTCCGGTCGCTGCGGCCTGTGCGCTTGTCCGGGCCCGGGCCTCCAGATCCACCGGGGGGGTGACCTTGACATGCCGGGGCCTGGGAGCGCGTGCCGTCCTCTGCGCTGGAGGGAGGGGCGGCTGATCATCGGGGGAACCCTGCGAGCATGCGAGGGGGAGGAGGAGACTGAACACTGTGAACAGGCGCATGATACCTTGCCGAACACTTTCAGGGGAATGGATCACTGGGGGAGGCCGCAGGGCAGATCCTCGGTGAGGAGGAAGGACTCGTAGTGGTCCTGGTATCCGCACCCCTCGCAGATCACGGGTTGGGTGTTCTCGGCGCCGGCGTTTTCGCCGATGATGAAGGTCTCGCTCTTGGGGACACCCACGGCGTCATAGGCGCCGATGTCCGTGGTGGCGTTGCCATAGGCCCGGGTGAGAGTAAGCCCGCATCGGGTGACGAGGTCGTCGAGGTATTCGGTCTTGTAGGCCTGAGTCTCCTCCCCGCTGATCGTGGTCCCGTTGTCCGAAGTAAAGCGTACGGAAGAGACGGGCATGCCGCGGTCGGCCAGCCACGCCCGCGTGTCGTCCGCCAGCCAGTAGGGGCGCCCCGTGACCATCACGATCTGGTAGCCCAGCTCAACATAGTAGGCGACGACCTCATCGGCGTACGGGTACATCTCCGCCGTGGAGAAGTTGGCCCAGTCCTGCATCACTTCGGAGTCGGAGGTGGTGAGGGTGCCGTCGATGTCGAAGATCACGGCCTTGCGGCCGGGGTTCACCACGGTGATATATCCCTCGGCCGTGGAAAGATCGCCGGGGACCACGGCCCGCACGATGTAGGTGCCTACGGGGAGGGGATCCACAGTGAGATGGACCATGCCGTCGGAGTCGGTCAGATAGCGCCCCAGCTCCTGCCAGCTCGTCATGGCGCCGCCCCACAGATAGAAGATGACCACCTCGTCCTGGAGGTCCTTGTGGAAGACAGCGTTGTAGTCGAACTTGGCCCGCAGCGCGATGGTCTCGGAGGGGGCGGCCATCTCGTCGTGGATCATATGGTAGGGGCTGCCCGACGCCACGGTGGCCCCCGTGATGATGCTGTGATTCCACTCTTCCGTGGAGGGCATGGTGAAGGCCGGCGCTCCCGCCAGGGGATCGGTCACATCGCAGCTCACGGGATCCCCGCAGGCCGAAGTGTCCCAGCCCGTGCAGTCGGCAGCGCAGGAGAGGGTCCCGGGACCGAAGCCCCTGCTCTCGCAGGTGGCCCCGTTGAGGTCGGTCCCGTCACACACCTCCAGGCCCTCGACGAGGCCGTCTCCGCAGGTGGAGGTCGTGTTGTTGACGTTGTTCGTACTGTTCGTGTTGTTGGTATTGTTGATGCCGGTCGTGTTGCCGGTGTTGTTCACGTTGTTGACGTTGCCGGTGTTGTCGGCCGTGTTGGCCGAGTCGTCGCAGGCGGCGAGCATCCAGATCGCAAGGGAGCAAAAGAGTATGTGGCGCATGGAGGACCTCCGGCGCACTGTGGGCGCTGCTTCCTTATAGCACCCATCGAGGCCCAGGTCCACGTCCCGTCAACTCTCTCCCTCGACGATCCCCAGCTGCGCCTCCAGCATGGCCGACGCCTTTCCGCTGAGGATGAGGATGAGGTAGTCGCCTTCTTCCACGGGGGTCTCATCCGGTGGATTCTTGAGCAGTGTGCGTGGCTCGGGGGCTTTGGCGATGCCGATGAGCACCGCGTTGATGGTACGCCTGAGGCTTTTGAATGTTTCGCCGTAGGAAGCGCCGCACCAGGGATTGTCGGCGGTCACGCGGAACTGCTGGATGTCGTAGTCGTCGTCGGAGACGGCCGTGGAGAAAAGGTCTGCGGTGTAGGCGGCCACGTCCCGCTCGAACAGGTAGGAGGCGAACATCTTGGCGGAGATCTCATCCTTGGAGAGGGGATGGATGGCGGCGGCGTTGATGAAGGTCTCCTTGAGGTTGGGGTTGTTGACGGGGGCCACGATGCGGCAGCCCGGGAAGGCCTTGCGCAGCTTGAAGATGTAGATGAGCTTCTCCCGGTCGTCGGTGAGATTGACGAAGACGTTGGACGCGCCCTCCACGTCTGCGGCGGCCAGGGCCTCGAAGTCCTCGCGGTGGGCGGTCAGGACGCTCACCTGGCTCTCGGGGGCGAAGGCGCGGATCTCCTGTTTCTCCACGAGGGAGGTGGTGATCACCACAATGCGTCGGCCTGCGGCGAGGAGCTGGGTGGACACGGCCTTGGCGAAGGCGTCCCAGCCAACGATGATGATGTGTTGTCCCGTGTCCTGGGTCATGGCGCTCTCCCCTCAGCGGATGGAACCCTCACCGGTGCCGAAGATCTCCTCCAGCGCGTCTCCCACCTTCCCGCTGACGATGAGGATCAGGTAGTCCCCCACCTCGACACGCAGCTCCGGATCGTCGGGGTTCTTCATCAGGGTTCGCGTTTCCCCGTGGATCCTGGTGAGCCCGATGAGGATGGCATCGTGGCGCATTTTGAGGTCGAAGAAGGCGTCATTGTACAGCGTTCCGGCGTAGGGGTTCACAGAAAGTACGTGATACTCTTGGATGTCGAAGTCTGTGTCAACCACGGCGGAGGCCATGAGATCCTCCATGTAGCGCGCGGCGTCGGGTTCGAAGATGAAGGAGGCGATCATTTTGCTGGCGATGTCGTTCTTGGCGAGGACGAAGCTGGCGCCCGTGGACTCGAAGGTGGGGACGAGATCAGTCTCCTCGACGATGACGGCGAAGGGGACGGCGTCTCCCATTCGCTTACGGGCGTTAATCAGGAAGACCAGCTTCTCGGCATCATCCTCGAGGTTCACGAAGATGACCGAGGCGCCTCGCAGGTTGGCGCGCTCCATGAGGTCAAAGTTGGAGAGATCGCTCAGGAGGGTGTAGATCTTCCGGTGTCCGTGGGCCTCCCGGATGAGCTCGATGTGGCTGCGGTCATCGGTGACGACAGCCAGCGGGACGCCCGCCTCGAAGAGCTGCTCGGCGACGGTCAGGGCGAACCGGTTCCACCCGACGATGAC
>QKIM01000555.1 GCA_003249585.1 Deltaproteobacteria bacterium | reverse complement strand
CCTGCTGCGCCAGCATCTTCCTGACCAGCACGAGGCCGAGCCCCGTGCCGTGTCGCTTGTTGGTGTAGAAGGGTCTGAAGAGCTCATTGATCTGCTTCTCCGTCATGCCCTGTCCGTTGTCCTCAAAGAAGATGTGGATGATGGATTCATGGCGGTCCAGCTTGGAGAAGATGCTGATGGTGGGATTTTCACGCTCGGTGAGGGCGTCCATGGCGTTGGAGAGGAGGTTGAGCAGGACCTGCTGGAAGGCCCGCGGGTCGGCGAAGATGGAGTAGCCTTTCCCCAGCCCGCTGACGTCCAGGGCGATCCGGTTTCGCTCCAGATCGGTCTGTATCAGCCGCAGGAAGTCGGTGAAGAAGATCTCCAGGTTGACCTCCTGGACCTCGATGGATTCGAACATGGTGAAGGATTTCAGTGAGGCCAGAAGATATTCCAGTCGCTTGATGTCGTCGAGGGAGCGGTCCACGAACTCCGTGGTCTGCTCCAGGGTGAGCTCGGGCAGTTTTCGCTTCATGACCGCCAGGGCCGTCTTCAGCGCGTTCACGGGGTTGCCCAGCTCGTGCCGGATCCCCGAGAAGACGTATCCGATGTTGTCCATGGTGTTCATGGCCTGGGCGACGGCTTCCAGCCGCTTCTGCTCGGAGATGTCATTGTAGACCTGGACCAGGGCAACGGGGATCCCCTCCTCGTACTGCAGGGAGAAGACGTTCCTGCTGCAGGTGATGGGGTGATCCGTGTCGGGGAACAGGAGCACCTCGTGCAGATCGGAGTAGCGGTTGCGTCCCATTTTCGTGACGAGGGGGCAGCTCTCCGTGTGGCACAGGTTGTTGGGGGTGACCTCCCAGCACTTCATGCCGACACACTCCTCGTTCTTGCGCCCCGTGATCTTCTCCATGGTGTTGTTCTGCATGAGCACGGTGCCCTTCAGATCGATGATCTGCAACCCCGACTGGATGTTGTGGAAGATCTGGTCGAAGTCCGCAGAAGCCCGCTTCGCCTTCTCCTCCGCGTCGATCCGTGACAGCTTCTCCATCTGCAGACTGGCCTGCACGGTCGCGAGCTGCCGCTTGTGCATGTAGTACCGTTCGGCGCCCAGGGCGAAGAGGTAGGTCAGATACTTGACGGCGCTGATGTCACGCTCCTTCAGTGGGCGTTCGGGGTCCGCCACGATCACGACCCCGATGTCCTTGCCCTTGAGAATGACGGGGACCAGGATGAAGGTGGAGAGCGGCGCCGGTGGGGCGACCTCACTGAAACCGTAATCGGCGAACCCCTCCGTCGACAAGAACCCCTTGCTCGTCCGATGCTCGCACAAATGAAGAAAGGCCCCCAGGATCTTCGAATAGTCGGGGTGCTCCTCGGAGATCCCGTCGAGAATCGGGTCGTCGGAGGGGAACTCCTCCTTGGACGCGACACACACATACCTGTAGCGGCAGGAGGTGAGACGGGAGAGTTTGTCAAGGAGCACCCGCTTCATGGGGGAGAGCTCCTGCATGACCGCCATGGATTGGGCGAAATCGGCCATCTCATGGTTGATGGTGAGCTCACGATCCATGTGGAGCAGGGAGCTGCGCAGGGAGAGGTGGGTGTTGATGCGCGTGAGCACCTCTTTGAGATAGAAGGGCTTGGTGATGTAATCGACACCGCCTGCTTCCAGCCCCTCCACCTTGGAGGTGTGGTCGGACATCGCGCTGATGAAGATGACCGGGACGTCGCGAAGGGCCGGGTCCTCTTTCAGCCTCAGGCAGAGCTCGAAGCCGCTGATGTCGGGGAGAGAGACATCGAGCAGGATGAGGTCAGGGCTTTTCTCCTGCACTGCCTGTCGGGCCTCCTCGCCAGTCATGACCGAGCGGACGTGGTAGCCCTCGCTCTCCAGAGCTGACATGAGGAATTTCAGGTTTTTCGGGGTATCGTCCACCAGCAGGATGTCGGTCTCGGTTTTTGAAAAGAGAGGAGAGGGCACCGTCACTTGGCCTCCGATCGGTCCTGTGCGTGATCGCACACGAGCCTCGTTGGAGTGTATCTTGTTGAAAACAATGACGCAATAAGTACTTTTAGTGATTGTACAGTGGAAAGGCAGTTTGGACAAGGGGTCTTGTCGACAAATGTTTCGGACAGGGAGCGGAAATTTTGACCGGTCAAATTGACGGACTCGTTTTTTTCATCGGTTGTCCCCCGTTCATTTTGGAAGTGTGATTGCCGTGAGAGGCGAAGAAGAATAAATAGTTATCCTTTGTTTCTGGATGAATTTATTATGTATTTAGCTGTGAAATAAAGAACTAATTATAGTTGTGCGGCCACTGGCATACTCGTTGCTTTCAAGGGGGGCATGCCTCATAAACGGCGTCTGAAACACGAAAGACTTATTACCCGGCACTATCGAAAGACTTATTACCCGGCACTATTCCTCAAGTGGAATTCACGGCCTCTTCGCGACGTAAAGAAGGTTGGAGATGCCCTTTTGGATCAAAGAACAACGCTTTGTCGGCAATGACAGCGACAACTCCCTCAAGGGGCTTGTCTCGCTCACCAACATTCCCGATCTCCTCCAGTTTTTGTCGCTGAGCGGCAAGCAGGGAGTGCTCAAGCTCCACGGCAACTCCATGAAGGTGGACGGCGTGGTGCGCATCGAGGACGGTATCCTGTGCCATGTCTCCACGGCCAGATACACGGGCCTCAGGGCGCTGCGCGAGATCATCTCCCTGGAGGACGGCTCCTTCATGTTCACCCCCGGAGAGTCCAGCCTCGACTCCAACCTCGACATGCCGGTGCAGTTCGCGGTGATGGAGGCGGTCCGTCTCAACGATGAGGAGGGCAACGGGGCTTCGGTGAGGCGGAAGGAGCCGGCCGAGGGATTCGACCTCTTCGCCCTGGGGGACGACGACATCAACTGGGACGAGGACGCCTTCAGCCTGGACGAGCCCCCGCTGGCTCCCAAGACCATTACCACCGGGGAAGCGTCCGCGCTCCCCGAAACCAAAACAGCTTCTACCCCAAACATTGAGCGCAATGATACCGCACAAGAAAGGAGTGTTCATATGCCTCGAAGGGATTCCACAGAAATATTGAGTGATTTGTTGAAGGTCCCCGGCGTCGACGCCGTGGTCGTCTCGGGTCGTGACGGGTTCATCATCGAGTCCGCCGGTTCCAGTTCCAGGATCTCCATTGATGATCTGGGTGCCACCATCGCCCTCACCATCAACGGTATTGAGGACATGGGATCTGAGCTGGAGGTGGGCAGGTTCGGTGACCTCTTCATCGAGTACGGCAAGGCGGTCATCCTCTGCAAACCCATTGGGGATGCGGTCGCGGCCATCATTGCCCCCGACGCTTCCAAGCTCGGGATCATCCGTCACAAGAGCAAGAAACTGTTCGAAGAGCTGACCGAGCTGTTCTAGGAGGTGATACACAATGGCACTCAATCTCAACTTCACGTTTGATGACAACACTTACAGACATTACCTCAACGGTGAGCTCATGGTCCTCCACTGCCACCACTACATGGCGCTGTACACCAAGCTGGCCGAGGACATGTCCGACTACGGCGGCCCGAAGATCCTCAAGGAGTCCGTCGAGGACGCCTTCCTGGGGTTCATCAACCAGGTGGTCTCGGACAGCAGCCTCTCCGACCCCGCATCGCGGCTGGCCGGTGGCGCGGAGCTCTACTCCGTCCTCGGGCTGGGCACCATGGAGGTCTCCGGCAGCGAGGCCGGCGGCGAGGTGTCTCTGGTGAGAAGCCACGTCGACGAGGGCTGGAAGAAGAAATGGGGGAACAACCACAAATTCATCAACCACTTCACCTGCGGATACGTTGCGGCCATGTTCAGCGCGGCCTACGGCAAAGGCGCCCGTACCTATGACGTCAACGAAGTGGCTTCCATTGCCATGGGCGAAGCCAAGGGCCGCATCACGGTCAAACAGAAATAAGAGGTGAAACATGACAGTCTTACGAGATACAGTTGTGAAGAATTTGGCGGAGATCGAGGTCAAAGGCGATCAGGACGGACTCATCCCTGCGTTCAACGTCCTGGTGAACAACCTGCCCACGGCCTTCTGGAACAACTTTGCGGAGCGCATGGTCGCGGCCGTGCCCGCCGACCAGCGTGCCGCTGTCGTGGAGGGTCTGGTGCTCTCGGCCTATGAGTGTGGATACCACACGGGCTACGGCATCATCACCTCCGACGAGTTCAAGTCGGTGGTCGAGCCCATGGTCACCGAGGGGGCCAAGGATGTGCTCCGTGGTGCCTTCGCGGTGTTCACCGCCTGGGGCTGGGCCAAGTCCGGGATCGTGCAGCTCAAGGAAGGCGAGCGCATGGTCATCCGCGCGGTCGACTACTACGAGTCCGACAGCGGTGGCGAGGGGCTCCGTGCCTACATGATCAATGGCATCAGCAAGGCCTTCTTCGAGCTGGCCTACGCCTCCCCCTATCCCGACGGGATGAACACGTTCAACTGCAAACAGACCAAAGGTATCGAGAATGGCGATAGCTTCGGCGAGTTCGTAGTCGAGAAGAAGTAGGTTGTAGGGATGCTCTCAATCGTCGCCATCACGGAGATCGAAGACTGCCTGGACGACCTGGTGGTGAGAGAATACCACCTGAGCGTGCCGCTCTCGGCGGATCTCATGCGC
>QKIM01000623.1 GCA_003249585.1 Deltaproteobacteria bacterium | reverse complement strand
CGGGCGCCGAGGGGTCATCCTCCTTTTCGCGGTCGTGCCGCACACATCATGACGACCTGATCCTCGACGCTGCGGACCAGAACAATTTAATTCAATTTGATGGGAACAGCCAACACGCTGTCCCCCACCAACCGTTATAGGAGGCGCTCATGCGACGACTATCTTTTTTCTGGATCGTGCTCGCTTTTTTTCCAACCGCATGTGACGTGACCAAGGAGACCGACAGGACCTGTGAGGGATCACCCCCTCTGGCGTCTGTGCAGCAGGGCGTCTGCGCCGGAGCCGCGCAGGTCTGTGTCGACGGTGTGTGGATGGATCCCGACTTCAACCAGATTCCAGGCTGGGAGATGGTTGAACAGACCTGTGACCAGCAGGACAACGACTGCGACGGGGAGGTGGATGAGGGGCTCACCGGGCTCTACTACGCCGACCGTGACGCAGACGGCTGGGGAGACGGGGGCGACGTCATCGTGGCCTGTACCGCGCCGGCGGGCTATGTGGCCCAGGCGGGAGACTGTGACGACGACGACGACCAGCGCCACCCCGGCATGGTGGAGGTGTGTGACGGGCGGGACAACAACTGTGACGGCGTCGCCGATGCGGGCCCCTGTGACGCCAACGCCACCTGCACCCTCCTCGGGACCAACGCCTACTGCTTCTGCGACTACGGCTACGACGGCGATGGCCTCACCTGTGCGGACATCGACGAGTGCGCCGAGGGGATCGACTACTGTTCCGAGACGGCCACCTGCAAGAACACCATCGGCGGGTACCTGTGCGCCTGTCCCACAGGGTTCTACAGTTCCGGGCTGGCCTGTGACCTGGACTTCCCCACGCTGCTGGTGCGCAGCGCCGAGGACGGCACCATCTATGAGTTGCATCCCGACAACTGGTTTTTGAAGCCCGCCTACCGGGTGCCGGCGGCGGACATGGACTGGAACGGAGAGAACATATGGGCCGTCGACCCTGAGTCGAGCGCGGTCGGCGTCTTTGCTGCCCGCGAGGATGAGACCACCTGGAAGAGCAGTTTCGCCGTGGACAGTGCATACCCCGAACATATCGTACTGTTCAACGGAGAGGTCCTCGTGAGCGAGCGGGACAGCGGCAGGATCCTGCGGTACTCCGAAGGAGGAGAGCTCCTGGGAAGCATCAATACCCACTTCAAGACCGTCCACGGGATGGCGGTAAAGGACCCCTATCTGTATGTGGCCGTGTACGACGGGACCTTCCGCTTCCTGCGGTACACCCCAGGGACCTTTGAGCTGGCCGACACCCTCCCCATGCCCCTGGGGCTGCCCGATGGCGCTCAGATCTTGGATTTCGTGTACGTGCCTCGGCTCCAACTCTGGTTCGGGCTGTGGATGACGGGAGACGCGGGGGCGCTCACAGGCACGGACGTCATCATCGGGTTCACCCTGAAGAGGCTGACCGAAACTGCAGTCACGCTCCCCTTCAGGGTCAACGCCATCGGACGTGGCCCCAAGATGTACGAGAACCCGGGAGAGGCCTTCTTCACGCCGGTTCACCCCTGAGTCTGGTTGTCCGGGCCGTTCAGTCCAGGATGTACAGGGGGGCGGTGTCGCGGGTCTTGAAGTCCTTGAGGATGTGGAAGTGCTTGATGGCGTTGATCTTGGCCGGGGGCAGGGTGCCCAGCGGCATGTAGACGATGCGGATCCCCATGCGGCCCGAGAGGCGCTTGAGCTGGTTGGAGGGGGGCCTGGGCCCGATGTAGAGCACCGTGGACTCCTTCGTGAGCTGGAGCGCCGCCGCCAGGAGCACGTCGGGCTTTTTGTCGAACCAGTTGAGCCAGGGGTCCTGCCAGATGGGCCACATGCGCCGCGGGGGATAGGTCATGAGGAAGCCCCCGTACTCGCAGCGGCTGATGCCGGGGCCCACCATCTGGTCGCCGGGCTCCGTGGCGTAGAGCGCCATGTCCGACTCCTGCTCGTGCTCGCCCAGCCAGCTCATCTTGTAGGGATACTTCTCCCCGGGGCCCTGGTCCTCGTCGAAGATGACCACCACGGAGCCCACGGTGCCCCCGTGGTGGAACTCCTCCTGCACGTAGATGCGCCCCTCATGCCAGCGGCGCAGGGTCTCGCGCAGGTCGAGGCCGTCCATGAGGGAGTCGGTGAAGGGCCGCACGCGGTTTCTGAGATCGCCCATGAGGCCCGCCGCCCGGTCCTTGAGGTGGCTGCCGTAGGACTCGATGACCACGTCCTCGGGCTGGTAGGAGCAGATGGAGTCGGCGTCGTGCAGGTCCCCCCACTCGCCGGGGAAGCCCTCCCGCGGGCGGGTCTTCACCAGGTGCATCATGCGCTGGGCCCGCTGGAGCACCCGGCGCTGGAAGCGGATCATGGTGGTGGCCTTGCCCAGGTCCTCCAGGGACAGCTCCAGGACCTGCATCGACCGGAAGGCCTCGCTCCCCTCGAGGGGATCCGTGAGCAGCTCGTGGAGGATCCAGCCGTAGTCGTGGTCCACCATGGCCCTCGCGCCCATGACGATCTC
>QKIM01000053.1 GCA_003249585.1 Deltaproteobacteria bacterium | reverse complement strand
GAATTTTTCGGAAAATATAAATTAAGATTCTTCAATGTTCTCGCCGTCCTAACCGCTAGACGATAGGGCCAGCTGTTCCGTCGCTGACGAAACATCAGCCATTAAGCATAAATCCTGGGGTGTGTCAATCCCTGCTCCACAAAAAAGTGCACTTTCCACGTCGATTCTTGTCAAATGGACAGCACATGGTGCCCCGAGGGGGCCATTTTCACCATTCGCGGGTCGAAACGTCCGAGAACGGCCACCAGGTCTCGCTGCTCCTCCATGACCGTCTCGATGTCCTTGTAGGCCATGGGCAGCTCGTCGAGCCCCGCCGAGAGGATGCGCACGCCCCGGTTCTTCAGGTAGCGGCGGGCGTCCTCCAGGGAGAAGCGCGCCAGGGCCGCCTTGCGGCTCATGCGGCGGCCTGCGCCGTGGGAGGCCGAGTTGAGACTCTCGGGCGCTCCAAGGCCCTGCACGATGAAGGCCGGCGAGGCCATGGACCCCGGGATGATGCCCGTGTCCCCGGGGCCAGCCGGGGTCGCCCCCTTGCGGTGCACCACGAGACGCTCTCCCCCGTGCTCCTCGATCCAGGCGAAGTTGTGGTGGTTCTCCACGGCCCCCACCACCTCGGCGCCGATGTGCGCGGCGATGCGCCGGTGGATGATCTCGTGGTTGGCGGCGGCGTAGGCGCCCATGAGCTCCATGGCGGCCCAGTACTCCTTGCCCTCTGTCGAGGAGAGGGGGAGCCAGGCCAGGTGGATCAGGTGCCTGGGCAGCCCCTCGTGCATGGCGGCGGCGACGGCGCTGTAGTGCTCGGCGACCCTGGCCCCCGTGCCCCGCGATCCCGAGTGGCTCAGCAGCGCGAGATGGCGGCCCTCGGGGAGGCCGCCCCAGGGCGCCTCGAGGGTGAGCACCCCGAACTCCACGAAGTGGTTCCCCGAGCCGCTGGTCCCCAGCTGGGCCCAGGCGAAGTCCTTCCCGGCGCGGGTCACGCTGGAGACTCCCCAGTCACGGTCCATGACGGCGTGATGCTGCCGCTCACGGAAGGTGACGCCCACCCCGAAGCCGGTCTTCAGTTCCAGGGCCGCCTCCAGGGTCCTGGCGCGCCGCTCCAGGGCCGCCACGGGCAGGTCAAAGACGCTCAGCCGCATGCGGCAGGCGATGTCCATACCCACGGCGTAGGGGATAACCGCGTCGCGCACGCCCAGCACCCCGCCGCTGGGGAGCCCGTAGCCCATGTGGGCGTCGGGCATCAGGGCGCCCCGGACGCTCACGGGCAGCTCCCGGGCGTTCTCCATCTGCTTGAGGGCCCCAGCCTCGATGTCCTTGCCCCAGATGCGTAAGGGGGCCCTGTCGGCGCGGGGGAGGTAGGCGGCGCGCTGCTCGGCATCGGCCAGGAGCGCCCGCGCCAGCGCCCCAAAGACGGGTTCCTCCACAAACTCCTCCGGCCGTGCGATGACCTCGGTCAGGGTCTTGCGCAGCCCCCCCTTCTTGAAGCCGCAGCGGGCGGCCTCCCGCACCGCGGCAACGGCGGCCTCGAAGGGCGCCCCCCTGGGGATTCCCATGGACTTGAGCTCTTTGGGGCGCATGATCAGTAGGGCCAGCAGATGCCCCAGGCGGTGTTCCCCACCCAGCCGTAGAAGGCCGTGCAGGGCGCCTCGGCGGGGCAGGAGTCCTCGATGCCCGGGTAGCAGATGGGCATGCAGACGCTGCTGGACCCGGCATTGGTGCAGTAGAGTCCCGGCGCGCACTGGGCCGGATAGGCGCACAGCTCGCCCTCGCCGGCGCTGCCGGTGAAGTCCGAGCACATGGCCTGATACTCCTGGAGCTTGTCCACGTAACAGGTGCTGCCGTCGGCGCAGCCCGAGTCGTCGTAGGGGTTGCACTCGCCGCACCAGGAGGTGCCGAAGCACATGGGGTCCAGGCAGTCGATGAGCCCGTTGGCGTTCTCGTCGGCCTCGTTCTGGCACAGCTCCGTGGCGCATACCACCTCTCCCACGCACTCCTCGTCGTCGCAGTCCGTGTCCCCGTTCTCGTTGTCGTCGATGCCGTTGTTGCAGATCTCGGGGAGGCAGGGCGCGAAGGAGTCGGAGCACTGGGGATCGTCGCAGTCGATGAGATCGTCGCCGTTGTCGTCGATGCCGTTGTCGCAAATCTCCGTACAGGCGATGACGTTGGCGCAGTCGGGGTCGTCACAGTCGATCCGGCCGTCCCCGTCGTCGTCGATGCCGTTGTCGCACTCCTCGGTGCTGGCGCTGCAGGCGAAGTGCTCGAAGCAGTCGCTGTCGTCGCAGTCCACGTCCCCGTCGCCGTCGTCATCGACGCCGTTGTAGCAGACCTCGTACTCCACGTTGGAGCAGGCGGGCGCGCCCGCGCACTGGACGGCGTTGCAGCAGTCGGTGTCGTCGCAGTCCACGAGGAGGTCCCCGTCGTCGTCGATGTTGTTGTCGCAGATCTCCGTGTCGGAATAGGTGTGCTCGGGCGAGCAGCCCAGGGCAAAGAAGACCGCGAGGGTCACTGTGGCGGC
>QKIM01000020.1 GCA_003249585.1 Deltaproteobacteria bacterium | reverse complement strand
AGATCAACGCGGAACTCTATTCCGCCTACCTCTACCTCGCCATGGCCGCGGACATGTCGGCCAAGGGCTATCCTGGGCTCGCCAACTGGTTACAGGTCCAGTCCCAGGAAGAGATGACCCACGCGATGAAGATATACGCGTTCGTCATCGAGCGTGGGGAGCGTGTGATACTTGGGGCCATCGACGGCCCTCAGCCCGAGTGGGCTGCTCCCATGGACGCCTTCCGCGCCGCCCTGGCCCATGAGAAGCTCATTACCAAAAAAATCAATGAACTCTATCGAGTCGCCCGGGAGTGTTTCGACCCTGCGACGGAGATCTTCCTGCAGTGGTTTGTGACCGAGCAGGTAGAGGAAGAGGCCAACGCCTCGGACATCATCGTCAGGCTGGAGCAGGCCGTCGCCGCACCGTCCCTGCTGGTGATGCTGGACCGGGAGCTTGCGGCGCGGCCGGCGCTTTTCACCATGCCCGTTTCCAACTGAGGAGAAATGATGGAAAAGATACTCAAGGCGATACAGATTTCTGAACACGTGTACTGGGTCGGTGCCATTGATTGGGGGATCCGCGACTTCCACGGGTACGCCACCTCCAGGGGATCCACCTACAACGCCTTCCTTGTCCGCGGGGAGAAGACCGTCCTCATCGATGTGGTGAAGCGCCCCTTCAAGGAGGAGCTGCTCAGCCGGATCCGCTCCATTCTCCCCCCGGACCAGATCGACTACATCATCTCCAACCACTCGGAGCCCGACCACTCGGGGTGTCTCGATGAGATTATTGATATCGTGAAGCCCGAGAAGGTCTTCGCGTCTCCGGTAGGGGTCAGGACCCTCCAGAAACACTTCCACTGGGCCCAGGAAGTCATTCCCGTCAAGACCGGGGAGAAGCTCGACCTCGGAAATCTCACGCTCTCCTTCATGGAGACTAGGATGCTCCACTGGCCCGACTCCATGTTCACCTATCTCGAAGAGGACAAGGTCCTGTTCAGCCAGGACGCTTTTGGCATGCATCTGGCCACGGGGGAGCGCTTCATCGACGAATGTCCGCCCGAGGTGGTCCATGAGGAGGCCGAGAAATATTTTGCCAACATCCTGCTGCTGTATGCTCCCCGGGTTTCAGACCTGATCCTGGGGGTGGCCGAGAGTGGTCTGGAATTCGAATTCATCGCTCCTGACCATGGGCCTATCTGGCGCAAGGATCTCGACACGCCCATTCGTTGGTACACCGAGTGGGCGGCGCAAAAGCCTCAACTCAAGGCGGTCATCGTGTACGACACCATGTGGCAGGCCACGGAGAATATGGCGCTGACCATCTCTGAGGCCCTCATTGAAGAGGGGATCAATGTTCGAGTGATGCCCCTCAAGGGCTCCCACCGTACCGACATCGTACGGGAGCTGCTCACTGCAGGGGCCATCCTGGTTGGGTCCCCCACGCTCAACAACAACATCTTTCCTTCGGTCGCCGATGTCATGACCTACGTCAAGGGGCTCAAGCCCGTCAACATGATTGGCGCGGCGTTCGGCTCCTATGGATGGAGCGGTGAAGCGGTGAAACAGGTGGTGGAATATCTGACCGCCTTCGAGGTTAAGGTGGTCGATACATTGAAGGTGCAGTACCAGCCGAGTACGGTGGATCTTGAGAAATGTACGGAGCTTGGCCGAAACATGGCCGCTCAGTTAAAGGCCCATGTGGCGGAATTCTGAAAGAGAAGGAGACGCAAATGACGATTTTCGCAAAAGAAGCTATTGAGTTCGCCATCGAGAAGGAGCAAGAGGCCGCAGATTTCTACAACGCGCTCGCCAAGCGGGTGGATCGCCCCGCCATCAAGGAGGAGCTGCTTCGGTTCGCTGCCATGGAGATGGGGCACAAGCATCGGCTGCAGAGTCTCGATCTGGAGAAGATTTCCTTCGCGCCTCCCGCACAGGACCTCAAGATCGCCAACTACCTCACCGCCAAGGAGCCTTCTGACGACATGTCCTATGCAGACATCCTGACCATCGCCATGGAGCGGGAGCTCGCCTCGCAGCGGCTCTATCTGGATCTGGCCGCTATCACGCTGGATCCCGCCGTCAGGCTCGTCTTCAAGAATCTCTCGGCAGAAGAGGCGAATCACAAAAACTATTTCGAGACCATATGGGATGAAAAGATCCTTACGGAGAACTAACCCCGATCCGCCGCCATGGAGCGGCAAAGAGGTGACTCATGAAGACCTATGTATGTGAAGTTTGTGGCTATGTCTACGATCCTGCCCAGGGGGATCCCGACAACGGTGTCGCTGCTGGGACCGCCTTCGCCGATCTCCCCGAGGACTGGGTCTGCCCGGTCTGCGGTGTGGGCAAGGACAGCTTCTCAGAAGAGTAGCCATCGGACACCATCGCCTTACCCTGCCTCTCACCGTCGGTGGCCAGGCCACCGGGGAAGACATCCCGGAACATCTGTGCGGGGGGATCCCCGTCATCGACCACGGTGAGAGGGCACGGGTCGGGGGTCAGGAGTGATTGCATGGAAATAAATATC
>QKIM01000113.1 GCA_003249585.1 Deltaproteobacteria bacterium | reverse complement strand
AGGGGCAGAGACCACGCGAGTACCAGCGGAAGCCCGAGGACAACCATGCCCGCGGAAAAAGGTCCGACGAGCAGCTCGGGAACCGTTACGGGGGTCAGCACCGCCAGATCCATGGAGCCCCGCTTTTGGTTGAGTTGCCCCGAGGAGAGGACCACGGCGATGAGCAGCATGAGATAGGGGGCGATCTGGAAGTAGGGCGCGAAGGTGAGATAACCAAGATCCAAAATCGCGTTGAACCCGAGGGCACCCCCAAGGATGAGATAGGCCATCACCACCACATAGACGAGCGGAGAGGCGAAGGAGAGCCGCAGGTCACGGCCCGCGAGGGTGAAAACACGGAGGAGGCTGAAGGAGGTCGTCTGTTTACTCTGCAGCATCGTCTTCACCTCCCGCAGGCCCCTGCCCCGTCACCGGGGCTCCCACCATCTCCTGCTCCCCGGGCACGGAGGCGCTCCCGGTCAACTCCAGGGGTTCCCCCAACAGCGCTTTTCGCAGGGCGTCGTCTCCCGGATGGATGCCGTCATAGATCATGCGTCCATGCGCGATGACGAGGACGCGGTCCGCCAGGGCCCGGACGTCGGGAAGAAGATGGGTGGAGAGCAGGACCGTCTTGTCACGGGAGATGGCCCTCAGCAGTTCATGAAAAGCGCTCTGCTGTTCAGGATCCAGCCCGGAAGAGGGTTCGTCGAGGATGAGGACCGGCGGATCGGGGAGGAGAGCCACGGCGAGACTCGCGCGCTGCCGAAACCCCTTGGAAAGGATCCCCGCCAGGGATCCGAGGACATCGGTGAGCGCGAGTCCTTCGGCCAACACCTCGATGCGCTCTGAGAGCGCCGCCCCGCCCAGCCCTGCCAGACGGCCGGCGAAGCGCAGGTGTTCCTCCACGGTGAGCTCGCTGTTGAGGATGTTCTCCTCGGGCAGGACGCCGATGACCCGTCGGACGGCGGCGGGCTCCTCGGCTGGATCCTTTCCGAGGATGCGAACCTTCCCCTGACCCGGGACCAGCAGCCCCGAGAGGATTCTCATGGTGGTGGTCTTCCCGGCGCCGTTGAGGCCGAGCAGGCAGGAGATCTCTCCGGGGCGGAGCATGAAGGAGATGTCCTTCAGGACCCTGGCCCTTCCGAAGGTGCATTCAACCCGCTCCACGACCACGGGATTCACGGGTTTTTTACCGGTATTTTTCGAGGGCTCAGGCTGTGACATGGAGGGGTCCATCCGGGACACGGGAAAACAACAGGAAATCCCGCAGATTTCCGCGCCCCGGTCCTGGTGTATTTTCACGTTTTCGTCTCCGCTGTCAACCCCATCTTCCCTCAACCGCCCGATCAACTCCCGTCACGATGATGCGCCTCGTTATTATATATGTCGCTCCCCCTTCCAATCGCGTGTTCAGCTGCTATAATAATGGGCGCAAAACCGGAGGCACCAATGAAAACCAATATTTTTATGCTTTTTGCCATACTGGCGCTGGCCATTTTCGCCTGTAACGAGACAAACGCGCCCGTCGAAGAGGAGAATGTCATCGTCATGCCCGGAAAGGCCGATGACTTCCTCTCCATGACCGCCCAGGAATATGTCCTCGAGGGCCTGAGCTCTGTCACCCTGGAATCCTCCTACGTGGGCGCTTCCGAAGAGGAGAAGATGGAGCGGGTGCTGGAGCTCATCAAGTACAAACACGTCGTGGTGGGCTGGTTCCTCAATGTACTCCTCATCGAAAAGTCCGACGAGGACTCCAACGGCGAGTACGGCGGCTACAAGTCTCTGGTCAAGAACGGCGCCACGGAAGATTTGGAGATCACCGCCGTGGACGAGCTCACCTACAGCTTCAAGTTTCGCCAGATCATCGGCGGCACCAATGACCTCCTGACCATCCTCCCCACTACCATGCAGGCCGACGGGAAGCGCCACTTCGACCTCAAGATGGGGATGATCTCCAACACCGTCATGGCACGGCTTGAGACCAACAGCGAGTGGTACCGCAGCTCCCCCTGGTCCTCCTTCAACCCCGCCAACTACACCGACGACCAGCTGGAGATCCTCGACCTGGCGATCTGGCCCGAGGATCGCTCGGTCGACGCTTGGATCGACTACAACACCCTCTTTGCCGACGGCCTGCTCACCATCGGCCTCCACTTCGGCTGGGACTACCACTCCGCCTACCACGAGAAACACTCCCAGACCGTCTACACCTGGCTCACAGGCACCATGGGCTTTACGTCTCCCGTAGACTCCTGGGAGAACCTGCGCCGCGATTCGGGCCCCCTCACCAAGACCATCCGTGCCAATGGCCGCGATGTGCGCGTCGAGCTCTCCATGTACTGGGGCCAGAAGGGCCTGGACACCGACCCCGACACCTACGCCGGCGGCGTGGTCCTCGAGGAGGACATGCGCTCTTCCTTCGCAAACCGAGAGGTCATCATCTACTCGGGGCACTCGGGCCCCCTCTACGGATTCGCCCTGGCCAACTGGAACATCACCGACGAAGGTGATCTGGACGACTCCGAGGTCGCCTTC
>QKIM01000226.1 GCA_003249585.1 Deltaproteobacteria bacterium | reverse complement strand
GGGATCCAGGGTGCGTAACGCAGATTGAGGTTGAGGAAAGTCTGGAAGAGCTGCTCCGTGAGCTGGCCGTCCTCCTGGAGGATGAAGGCATCGTACTTGCTGGAGATGAGCAGGATCTCCTGGATCCTGTGGGGCATCAGATGAAAAAAGTCCGAGAACTTGGGGGCGACGACTTCTATGGGCATGGGAGACCTCCGAGAGGCGAAAAAAATGACACAGGATCCGCGGTGAGTAAAGCTGAACTTCCCGGGACGCTCTCCTGGGGCCGTCCGGATCGCCGTCAGTCATGCCCGGCGTGCTTGAACCCCTCTCCATATACCCCCGTGGAGGGGTCGACGGCCAAAAAAACATCGGGGTCGATCTGGTGGATCCGTCTGCGGAAACTGACCGCCATGCGACGAGGCACGTAGGCGATGACCACCCGCCGATCCTCACCAGTGAAGCCACCCTGCCCTTCGAAGACCGTGGCGCCGCGCCCCATCTCGGCGACGATGAAATCCCGGATAGCCTCCCAGCGCGCGCTCACGATCCAAAACCGCTCCGTGGCCGAGATGCCGTTGAGGACCAGATCGATGACCTGGGTCTCGATGAAGATGAGGATGAGACTGTACATGAGCGGCTCGGGGCCGAAAAACAGTCCTGCGATGAACGCGACGACGACGTCGATGAGCAGCAGCGCGCGTCCGAGGGGGATCCCCGCGTATCGTTTGATGATGGTAGCCAGCGCGTCAGTCCCTCCCGTGGAGGCCCCCGCGTGGAAGATGATCGCCAGCGCCACCCCCGCGGTGAGCCCCCCGTAGAAGACGGCCAGAGGCAGGTCCCGGGTCACCACGGGCAGGCGCACGACCTTGTCCCAGAAGTCGATGGAGAGGGTGAAGAGGACCGTGGCGAAGACGGTCTTTTTTCCGAAGGAGGGGCCCAGCAGCATGTAACTGAGCAGCAGCGCACCAGACATCATGGCCAGGGCGAAGACGCCGATGGGCGTCCCGAAGAGCGCGTTGAGGATGATGGCGACCCCCGTGAAACCCCCGTCCAGGAGCTTGTTGGGCGCCATGAATCCCACCACGGAGAAGGACAGGGCGAAGGCCCCGACCCCAATGAGGAAGACATCCCTGAAGAGCTGGAGTTTTGATTGACGCATGGCACACCTCGGCGCGGCGGGAGGGCCGCCGGGCTGCCGCTTCTTACTCCCAGGACGGGTCCATTTCAAGCTGATTGTCGGTCATGATCTCGAGCTCTCTGAAGCCGCCCATCGGCGCCTCCCAGAAGCTTGAAACAGCGCTCTTGATGGCCGCCTCCCCGCGGGTCACGCGGTAGTGCTTCCAGTGCGCGGGGAAGAGCCTCTGGTACTGGCTCCAGCCGAAGCGCTCGTCAATGAGCAGGACCACCCCCCGCTCATCATGGCTGCGAATGACCCGGCCGAGGGACTGCATCACCCGGATGAACCCCGGGAACTGGTAAGCGTACTGAAACCCCATGCCACGCTCCCGATCGAAGTAATCCCGGATGAGGTTCTGCTGACCGTTGACGGCGGGCAGCCCTACCCCGACGATCACGGCTCCGATGAGCCGCTCGCCCCGAAGATCGATCCCCTCGCCGAAGATGCCCCCCATGACCGCGAAGGCGAGGAGGCCGTCTCCCTCGCCTCCGAACTGGGCGAGGAACCGTTCCCGGGCACGTTCGGACATGGACGGCTCTTGAACGATCATGCGGACGCGGGGCGCCAGGGCGGCCACGCGTCGGGCTACCTCGGTCATGTACTTGTAGGACGGGAAGAACACGAGATAATTGCCACGCCGCTCACCAGCCATGGCCAGAACGGCCCGCGCGATAGCCTCGTAGGAGTTGCCACGCTTTTTATAGGATGTGGCGATCCGGTCCTGAATGAGCAGCAGCAGGTTCTCTCGGGGAAATGGACTCTCGAGGACCAGCGAGCCCAGCCGAGGCAGTCCTCCAAGAATCTCGGTGAAATAGTCCACGGGGGTGAGGGTCGCCGAGAAGAGCACCGAGGCGTGGGCCCACTGGTGCCGTTCCTTGAGAAGGGACGATGGGTCGATACAGAAGATGCGGACGGTCAGATCCGCCCCCTCGGCCTCATACCAGGTCACATGGGCACGGCGGGCCAGCTCCCCTATCTGCACGAAGTTGTGGCAGCGGAAATAGAACTCCAGGAGTTCCTTCATCTCGGGAATCTTTCGCTTGCGGTGCTTCTCCAGCCAGAACTCGAAGGTCCTGCAAAAGGACTCCAGGTGATCCAAAAGCTCCCTGGGCAGCTCCTCCTGGACCTCGAAGAGCCCCTCCACGGCCTTCACCTCCTTGAGGCGACCCAACAGCCAGCTGTTGACGTGGCCCAGGAGCTTGTAGCAGGACGTATCATGCTTTTTGAACAGGCGTCGCGCCTTGAGCACGGTCTGCTTGTCCATGGAGGCGGAGTACATCTCCCGGGCCCGGTCCACGAGATTGTGGGCCTCGTCCACCAGAAAAAGATAGCGCGGTGCCTCCTCCCCGAAGAGGTGC
>QKIM01000346.1 GCA_003249585.1 Deltaproteobacteria bacterium | reverse complement strand
AGGGGTCACCGGGGAGCGTCGTTCTTCTGTGGTTCAGCCTTCGGGACCTTCGGCGCCCTGATCTCTCCACGCTTGCGGAGTTCCACGGGACAACCGTCATTCTTGGCGTCACCGGCCACCCTGGGACATTTGTCACGGTCATCGGGTACGCCGTCCCGATCCGTGTCCACGGGAGGCTGGACGGGGACGGGCTTGCCCGGTGTGCGGCAGGAAGCCGCAAGACCCGAGGCGACCACGCCGGCACCCAGGATGAGGCCACGCAGGAGACGTCGTCCTTCGGTGAAGGAGGGATAGGCGGCTCGTGAACCATCTTCAATTTTCCGGGTCTTCATCGTGCTCACTCCTTGGGGCTCTTTTCGGGGTGGCTGGGCATGGGCGCCGTGCCCGAGAGCCGCGCGACGGGGCAGCCATTGTTGGAAGCGGGGCCCTTCACCTCGGGACACCTGTCCCGGGAATCCTCCACACCGTCGCCGTCGCGGTCCATGCGCACGGGCGCGATGTCGCCCCCGAGCCGGACGGGCTTCTTCTCCGAAGAGCAGGCCGTGGCCAGGAGCGCCACCGAGGCTGAGAGGATCAGCCCCCTGAGGGCTCCGCGCCCCTCTCGGTAGGTGGGGTAGTCGGCACGTCCGTCGTGTTGCGTGCGATTGAGTTTCATGGTCACCTCCGTGGTCCCAAAGATGCTGCCCGGCGCAAAAGATTCACCAAGCCGTTATTTTACCCCGACTGCGGCCTCGGGGCAACCCCTCAGGTCGTCTCGGCGCTGTCGCCGCGCCGCTGTTTCGTGAGGGCCGTCAGGAGGTTGCGCATCACCTGGTCCATGCACTCGCGATAGTGCTTGTGTCCGGGCTTTCGAAAGAAGGAGGAGAGCTCGTGGGGGCTGAGCTTCACCCCCTCGCCGGCCAGGAGCGCCAGGACAGCCTCCGAGCGCAGGGCGAAGGCGATCTTGAGCTTCTGGAGGATCTGGTTGTTGTTGAGGGTCTCGTCGGGCTGGGGTTTGGGCCCCTCGCGCTTTCCACGCAGCTCCATGATGAGGCCGTTGAGGAAGGCAGACAGCTCCCGGTCCGTGGCCCGGCGGTACCCCGGCTCGCTGTCGGGCCTGAGGACGTCGCACACGAACTCCCGGGGTACGCCGATGCCACCGGCGGCAAAGACGCGCATCATGCGGATGTCGTCGTAGTCGAGCAGATACCTGAGCCGTCTGAGGATGTCGTTCTGTACCACGTGGGCCTCCCGCGCCCAGCAGGGCGTCCGTCTCTTGGTACCACAGTCCGGGGCCGCGCAGGGAATTTTCCGTCGGGGAACGTTGACGGAGCGCATCGGGGATCGTATCCTGCCCGCATTGAGAATCCCCGAGGGCGACGCGACGGTCACGGGCTCACCGGACAGCGGTCGTCGCCCCCTCTCTCACGAGGAACGCCATGCCCGACCACGACGCCTTCGACTTTCGCCTCCGCGTGCTCCTGTGCTCCCAGTGCGGGGCCTCCATCTCCCTTCCCCGGGAGGGCAACGTGGCCACCTGCGAGTTCTGCGGTACCCAGGCCACCATCGAGACGACCAGCGCGAGACCCCCCAGGGAGCCCGCCGAGGCCACCGATTCGCTGGAGGCCTCCTGGCGCCAGCAGGTGGAACACCCCACCGAGGAGCAGAAGCGCTACGTGCTCGACTGGCCGACGGATCTCGACTGGACGAAGAAGGCTCCCCAGGAGAAGGCCCAGGAGGGCTTCGAGGAGGCCTTCACGGCCGAGCGGGTCAATCCCCACGCCGACCCCCACACCCACGCCATGCGCCTCACGGTGATGGCCTGCGTGCTCTCCAACCGGTACATCTTCGTCAAGGACCCCTTCAGCGCACGCGCCGTGCTGGACACAGCCCTCATGCATGTCAAGGACGAGGGATTCCGACAGGTCCTGAACGCCCGCATGGTGCGCAGCGCCGTCTTTGCCGGTGACACCGGCGGCGCCGAGCACTGGCTCGGTGAGCTGGACGACCGCTCCCCTCTGTTGAGTCTCCACAACGAGTACCAGGCGGCCAAGGCCTTCTGTGCCTTCGGGAAGGGGGACATGGAGGGGATCCTCGCTGCCCTCGGAGAAACCGACGGCGCCCTCCCCACCATGAAAGAGGTGGGGTCGGTCTTCGGGGTCCTCAGGCTTCACGCGCTCGATGCCCTGGGCCGTCTCGACGAGGTCGAAAAGGAGATGCGGCGGCTCAAGGACCACTACGGCGTCATGGAGTTCTATTCGGCGCTCAAGACCGTCGCCGTGGCCGGCGTCGCCGACAGTGTCCTGCAGCGCGAGCGGCGGCGCGGACGCACCTTCATGCTGGTCATGGCCCTCATCCTCGCGAGCATCATCGGCCTCATCGTCTTCTTGATTCTTTGACCTCAGAGCGACATGGTGCCCCGGGCCCACTGGACGGCCCCGCCCCCGATGTGAACGGCGGTCACGGCCCCCTGCTTCTTGACCGCCCGGGCGAAGAGGGTGGAGGGGCGGCCCATCTCCACGCCCTGGGTGATGGTCCAGG
>QKIM01000667.1 GCA_003249585.1 Deltaproteobacteria bacterium | reverse complement strand
CATCATCATCTTCCCGGAGACGGTAGACCTCCCGACGGTCGTGACCTTTCTCGACCACCCCAACGTCGACCAGATCCTGGTCAAAAAATATGAGTGGCTCAAGGATCTGCGGACGATTATCAACGTCCTCTCCGTGGGGAACATCTTCGGCATGGAGAAGTACCTGGACGAAGACGATCAGGTCTGCTATCTGCGCTTCAAAGACTTCCAGGGGAGGCAGTACGTCCTCTCCAAGGTCGATGAGGTGGCCAAAGTCATGGGCATCCGCCGGATGCGGCGGCAGCACGCCGTGCAGGCTGCTGAAGAGCTCGTCATGAATGCGCTCTACAACGCTCCACGAGACGAAGAGGGGGAGATCCTCTTCGGCAACATCGACCCGCACAAACGTGTCACCATGGACAGCCCGAAGCCTGTATCACTGAGATACAGCACCACGGAGCAGGGGCTCTTCATGTCCGTCCGCGACCGTTTTGGGGCGCTGAACAAGTCTACGGTGCTTGCCTATCTCAAAAAATGCCTCCACTCCAGCGAACAGATCGACCGCAAGACCATCGGCGCGGGGCTGGGGATCTTCCTCACGATCAACCGGGTTCAGTCCTACGTTGTCAATGTGGCCCCTGATGTCGCCACCGAGGTTATCGTCAACATCAGACAGGTCAGGGATTTTGGTGTGCCCGGGCTTATCGCCTTCTTCGAGTATTGATATGAAGAAAAAGACGGCGGAAGATGAAATCACGACCCTCATCGGCGAGGGTGCGACCTTCGACGGGGACCTCACCTTCACGGGCAGCGTCCGGATAGACGGCAGGTTCAAGGGGAAGTTTACCTCCCATGAAGCGACTCTCGTGATTGGAAAATCCGGCCACGTGACCGGCGAGATCAGCGTGGCGAATCTCGTGCTCTCGGGAACGATGTCAGGCACGGTGTCTGTGTCCGGGCTCTCGCGTCTCGTCGCTGAGAGCGATTTCTCCGGGGAGTTGACCACGGGGCGGCTGCTGTGTGAAGAGGGTGCCCTTGTCCAGGGCAATTTCGCAGTCGGCAAGCAGGCGCCGGCAAAAGCGAAACACAAATAATCCCTCTCTTGGTCCCTGGCGCCAAGGCTCCCGTTTACTCTCGCGGGGCTTTCAAAAAAAACAACTTGAAATACTAGGGGTTCTCGATACAATTGCTGCACATTTCGCCGACATTTTCGGGGATGGGCCCTGTGGGGTCGTTCCATCACGTCTCCGAGGTCGGTGCAGTATGGGAGATTATGGATCACGACCAGCTCACGCCCTGGGAGAAGCACCGGTTTTTCCGCCGGCTCATGCTTGTAAGCCTGTTTGCGGCGTTGCTCATCCTCCTCTCCATCATCGCCGCGCGGCTGTTCACCGGGACCCTCCACGCCATCTCCCGACTGCAGCTCATCGTTGAACTGAGCTTCCCCGCGGTTTCTCTGTTCTACTCCTTCGTGTGCTACGCGATGACCGACTCTCCGTCACGGATGCCACTGTGGAGCCGCATCTTCATGGTCCTCAACACGGTGAGTATCGCCGTGGCGACCATGCTCTTCAACGGATTTCTCTCCCCGGCCTTCGTCATCTTCCTGTGGTCCGTCGTCCTGGCCGGCATGCTCTTCTCGCCCAGACACGCCATCGCCATGGGCGTCGGGGTCATCATCTGGTTCTTCCTGCTGTTGCTCCTGGAGCGTACAGGGCTCTGGTCGCCGCCGTTCCGGCTCGGCATCTTCCACTCAAACGTGCAGACGCTCTTTCTGCTCGTCCTCACCATGACCCCGTCGCTGGCACTTTTGATCTTCCTCGCCATGAGCCACCTGACCACCGCCCTGCGGGAGCTGGCCGTGAACAATGATCAACTGCAGCTGGTGGCCACCGTCATCGACTCCACCCAGAACGGTCTCCTCGTCGCCGACCGCCGGGGGCAGATTATCCTGGTCAACCCGGCCTTCCAGACCATGACCCGCCAGAAGGGGAGCTCCATCGTAGGCAGCAAGCTCAACTTTTTCCTCGACACCATGCTCGGTCGGGAGAAGGCGCGGGAGATCATGCTTGCCCTAAGGGAGCAGGGGGCATTTCAGGGCGAGATCGTCATGGAATCAGTGCCGGAGCTGCACAGCATCTTCAGCATAAGCGGCAACGTGACGCAGTCAGGAACCTCCGAGGGCAGCCATATCATCTTCATCTTTTCCGACGTGACCCAGGTGCGCAAGGCACAGTCAGCCTCCCAGGCGAAGTCCATGTTCCTTGCTCATATGAGCCATGAGATCCGCACCCCCATGAACGGCGTCATCGGCATGACCCAGCTGGCCCTGGAGTCGGACCCCAGCCCCGAGATGGGCCATTACCTCAAGACTATCCAGAACTCGGCCAACAACCTGGTCCACATCATCAACGACATCCTCGACTTCTCCAAGATCGAGGCGGGGCAGATGGTGCTGGAGAGCCACCCTTTCAACCTCAGGGAGATGTGTCAGAGCTGTGTGGACATGTTCACCTTCGCCGCACGGGAGAAGGGGATCAGC
>QKIM01000008.1 GCA_003249585.1 Deltaproteobacteria bacterium | reverse complement strand
GGCGCTGTCCGAAATCCCCGACCCCGACGACACCACAGTGGAGCGCCTGCTGCGCCGTGGCGGATTCCCCGAACCGTACCTGGCCGAGACAGACACCGACGCCGACCGATGGCGGCTCCAGTACGTAGACGGCCTCATCCGCACCGACCTGCTGGATTTTGAGAAGATCCACGACTTCCGTGCGATTCAGTTGACCCTGGAGCTCCTCAGGGAGCGCGTGGGCTCGCCGGTCTCCTACTCCTCCCTCGCCCGGGATGTGGGGGTCGCTCCCAACACCATCAAGCGGTACGTGGAGATCCTTGAGGCACTCTTCATCGTCTTCCGTGTCACCCCCCACCATCGAAACATCGCGCGGTCGCTCCTCAAGGACGGCAAACTCTATTTCTACGACACCGGCCTGGTCCGGGGAGATGACGGCGCCCGCTTCGAGAACATGGTCGCCGTCAGCCTCCTCAAGCACGTCAACGGCGTCGAGGATCAACTGGGGCGACGGATGGCACTGCACCTTCTGCGCACCAAGGAAGGACGGGAGGTGGACTTCGTACTGGTGGTGGAGGGAAATCCCGAGCTCATGATCGAGGCAAAGCTCTCGGACCAGTCCATGAGCCGGGAGCTTCAGTATTTCCACGCACGGTACGGCATACCCGCGGTGCAACTGGTCCGCCACCTGCGCACAGAGCGCATGGAGGGCGACATACAGATCCGCAGCGCCCTGAGTTTTTTGAAAACGTTGTAGACTCAGCCATGCACAGGATCGACGGGGAGGGCCGAATGACGACAGGGCGGCCAGGGACACTGGATTGCCTCAGGGTTTGAGGAGCTTCTTGAGGTGGCGGGCCTTGACCAGGTCCATGGGGAGCTTGCCCGCGGTGTTCTTCACGTCCAGAGGGAGTTTCTTGCGTTTGAGGGCCTTGATGATGAAAGCCTTGCCGGACATGGCGGCATAGTGCATGAGGGTGTTGCCCTCCTTGTCCATGCGGGCGAGATCGACCTTCTTGGAGAAGAACCACTGCAGCGCCGCGAGACGGGCGTTCTTCACCGCGTAGAAGACGGGGGTCCGCCCCTTCTTGTCCGGTTCGTCGAAGGAGAGCTCTTCTTTTGTGATTTTCGCAACCAAATGGGCCATGAAGGTGTCGCGGTTCTTGTCGGCGGCGAAATGGTAGGCGTTGCGCCCGTCCTTGGTCATCGAAGAGAATTCGCCGGGATGGTTCTTGACCCTGTCCAGGGCTGCGAGGTCGCCCCTGGAGGCGTAGACATGCACACAGGTGGTCCCATCCTCAAGCGTCGCGGATCGGCAGTTTGCACCGGCGTTGGCCATGAGCAGGACCATGGGCGCGCTGCCCGCCTTGATGGCAAGCTGGACGGGGGTGAGCCCCTCCCTGTTCTTCAGGGTAAGCCATGAGGGAGGCTGATACCGCTCATAGTCGTCGCTTCCCTCCCTGGGCACCTCTCCGACCAGGGCCCGCAGGAAGACCATGTTCTTCTTCTTCACCGCGATATGCACGGCGGCGTCACCGGCCTTGTTGGGGAGGGTCGCGTCACACACCTTCATGGCGGCCGCCACGGCGCCCAGGTCGCTGCCCGAAGCCGCGGCGAGGCTGTGGGCCATGGTGTTGCCCTCTTTGTCCGTGTCATCGCACTTCTGGCCCTTGGATACCATGTAGGTGAAGATGTCGGCCACCGCCTTGGCCGAGCCCCTGCCGTCGCCGAGGGTCATGAAGGGCGTTGCGCCCCACTTGTCCTTGGGAGCGATGTCGGCGCCCTTCTCCAGGAGGATCTTGATGATGTCCAGGTTGGCGGTCCAGACCGCCAGGTGCAACGGCGTGACCTGGTCGGAGTCGGCCTTGTTCACGGCCTCCCTGGAGACCGCCAGCTTCTCCACCAGCACCTTGTTCCCCGTCATCACAGCCCGGTGCAGCCCCGTGGCACCGGCCTTGTTGGCCGCTGACCCCGAGGCCCCCTTCTCGATGAGCAGCGCCGCGGTCCTGGGCCCCGCCAGCAGAAGGGGGGTGTTCCCCTCGGTGTCCACGGCCTCGATCCTGGCGCCCTTCTTGAGGAGCAGTCCAAGAACCTCCTCGGCGTCGGCCATGGCCGCCACATGGAGCAGCGTCCTGCCGTCCTTGGTGGTGGCCGTGAGCGCGCCCTTCACCTTGCCCAGGAGCCACTCCACGAGGGCGAGATTTCCGCTGTACACGGCATAGTGGATGGGCCCCAGGCCCGTCTTCGGGTTGGGCTTCGTGATGTCGGCGCCCTTCTCCACGAGCAGCTCTGCGGCCTCCTTGAGGCCCATGGCGAAGACCGTGGCCACCGGGGTGTTCCCCATGGCATCCAGTGCGTTCAGGTCGGCTCCCTTGGCGATGAAGGTCCTGAGCGCCGCCAGCAACCGCATCCGAGGGAGGAGGTTGAGGGCGCCCTGGGCCTTGGACACATTCTTCACCGTGGACGGGACAGTGTAGGCGTAGCGCTCCTTGCGCTTTCCCTTCGCCGTGCCCCCGATGGCGGGCGGTGTCCCCAGCAGGTGGTG
>QKIM01000037.1 GCA_003249585.1 Deltaproteobacteria bacterium | reverse complement strand
CGGCGGCGCGGCCGTGGAGTTGATGGCCTCGTCGATGTTCAACAGGAACCGGTCATCGGGCAGGTCCGCGTGGAAGGGATCGTCGGCGAGCGGATTGACGTGCTGCTGCTCCATGGTGTGCTGGATGTTCGCCTCGGACACGCTCCGCTCGTCTGTGGCGCCGGCCTCGGCGGGCGCGGTCTGGCCCAGGGCCATGGTCGTCCTCGGAGAGGGCGCGAGATCGTCCAGGTGGGAGACCACGGGGGTCTCCTCGATGTCGAACTCGATGAACTGATCCGCGTCGGGCAGCTCGTGGGGACCGCTGTCGTATCCACTGGCCATGGCGTCGACGTCGATATTGTCCTTGCTGAGCTCGTTGAGGCGGATGAAGGATTGGCTCGCCTCCTGAAGCTCCGCCAGCTCGTCGAGGCCCAGGGAGAGGTCCCCGTCGAGGGTGCTCTCCTGGGAAGGGGCCTTGATGACGATGTCGTCGGTGTGGCCTTCCGGCGCCGAGATGTAGGGGCTGTCTTCGGTGAGCCCCTTGAGGGAGGCGAGCATCTCCTCAAGATCCATCTCGACGTCATCGCCCGTGAGGTCGGAGACGTCCTTCTCCTTCTCCGAGAGCACCTTGTCGATCTCTTCCGCAGAGTGGAGCCCCTGGGAGACGACCTTGCTCTCCCCCGTGGTGGTTAGGGCGGAGATGTCGAGGACGGCCTCGGCTTCGTCGAGCTCATCGATGATCTCGAAGGCGTCGTCCAGCTCGAGGACTGCCGCGATCTCCTGCGTCGACATGGGCTTGAGCTCGGGCAGAGAGGACCCCATTTCGTTGAGGAGGCGTTCGGCCCATTGCAACCCGGACTGGAGCTGCAGGGCTTCCTGAGCGATCTCGATGGCGCGCTCGGGAACGCGCTCGGCGACGGCGTTGGCCAGGTCCTGCAGCACCTGGAGCGCTTCGGTCTTTTTGGCCTGCTTGATGTAGATGTCCTTCTTCAGGGTGAGCAGCCGCGGGTTTTCCTGATTGTGGATCCGC
The DNA here is from genome assembly GCA_003249585.1 of Deltaproteobacteria bacterium. Taxonomy (GTDB): domain Bacteria; phylum Myxococcota_A; class Polyangia; order HGW-17; family HGW-17; genus SZUA-580. The sequence continues at coordinate 8,605 of QKIM01000037.1, read as the reverse complement.
GACAGGTTGCCCAGGGCCTTGTCGATGAGCCCGTACCGGAAGAAGGCCTCGGACTCCTCGAGGACCTTCAGATCCTCTTCGACCTCGGCGGCGTCCTCGAGCTCCTCGATATCGAGCTCCTCATCCTCTTCGGGCTCCACCTCGGCGATCTCGTCGATGTCGATCTCCACCACCTCGGGCTCTTCACGCCTGGGCTTCGGAGGGGGGCGGTTCTCCCGCAGCCTGCCGAGCCCCTTGAGGGCGTCGCGGTCCTTGGGATCGATCTCGAGGATCCGCTCGAAGATGGTGTTGCCCTGGTCCCGTTTTCCCTGCTCCAGCAGCAGCCTGGCCATCTCCTTGTAGACCTGGACCGCCTTCTCCTTTTTTCCCATGGAGAGGAAGACCCGGGCCAGGATGTGGAGGTTGTCCAGATCGCCCGGGTAGGATTGGTAGATCTCCAGCAGCCGCTTGAGGACCTTCTGGGGATTCTTCAGCCGGATGTAGGCCTCGGCCAGGTCCCGCAGGGTCTGTTTGTCGTCGGGGTCGTGGAAGAGGAGCCGTTCTGCGACCTTGATGAAGTCCTTGTCGTTCTTCTCTTCTTTGAGGTGAGCGGCGACCTGCTTGAACTCCTTGGCGGCTTCACGCTTTTTGTTGAACCTGCTCAGGGTCTCCGCCAGGTGTACGCGGTGGATCACCTTGGATGGATCGATGGCCGCCATCTCTTCGAGGACGGCGAGCATTTCCTCATTTTTGCCGCTGCGTTCGAGCTGCAGGGACAGTTGCTCCAGCGTGTGGAGGGCGTCCCCGAGGAAGTTGGTGGCGATGAATATTTTCGCGAGCTTGCGGTAGACCGCTTCAATGGTGGAGTCCAGGGCCTGGATCTGGCGGAGGATGGCCAGCGCCTTGGTGTGGAACCCCTTGGCCAGGAAATCATCGGCGATCCGCAGGTAGGTCTGTATGGCTCCGGCCTTGTCGCCGGCATGGACCTGGATATCCCCTATCCGCTTCCAGTAGCGGGTCTCGGACGGATCTGCCTTGACAATTTTTTGATATTCTTCGAGGGCCTTGTCGTAGTTGCCCTTCTTGAAGTGCTTCTGGGCAGAGGCCGCAATTTTTTCTTTATTTATCGCCACGTACTCTCCTTGAAAGCTGGTTCGGCGAATCAGAACTCTTCGAGCATCCTGGGGACAATCAACCTGGCGATGAAGCGCGCTTTCCCGAAATTCCCCGTGGAATCAAGCGCAACGGTCAGGAAATAATCATCGTTGACGATCCGGAAGACAAGAATCATATCATCGGTTTTGACCATCATCTCTTCGAGGCCGCCCACGTCCAGAATCTGGGATGTGCGCCGGGCGTGGGTCATGAGCTGCGAGAATTCCGTCCCGAGGGTCTGGATATTGCTGCTCTCCTTCTGGTAATGGTCCACTTCGATGCCGTCGAATTCCATCAGCAGTGCGGCTCTGGCGCCATCGACGTTGTCTACAAGTTTTTTGAGGTGTTCTCTGAACATATAGGCCTCCGCTCGCCCAATACTAATGATCTTATTGGTGATGGTCAACCAATAACACCACCGCCGGCGACGAATGATCGCAGATTACTCCCCATCGCCGGAAGATCAAAAAAAACGGGCAGGCCCACGTCCCGTGAATGAAAACAATTGACTTTGCTCCGCCCCTCTGCTAGACGCACTTTTGTTCTTTTCGCCCCGTGCCGCAGAGCTGCAGGGTGTTCGAATCCAACGTTTTGTAACCACTGCTGAAGTGGAAGTTCCTTGAGGTGATATCATGAAAAGACCCTACCAGCCCCATCGCATCTCCAGACTCAGAACCCATGGCTTCCGGGCGAGAATGGCCACCAAGAACGGTCGCAAAGTGCTCGCAAGAAGAAGAGCCCACGGCAGAAAACAGCTGGCCGTCTCCGTCTTCCGCAAGAGCATCAGCGGGTAGAACGTTGGATCCGGAGCGTCCCCGTTTCGGTTTCCCCAAGCGATACCGGCTGCTGAAACGCACCCAGTTCCTGGCCGTTCAGGCTTCCCCCAACCGTTTCGTATCGAAACATCTGGTGTTTCTCTTCACCGAAAATTCCCTGGGGCATGTTCGCGTTGGATTCACCGTGAGCAAGCGTCACGGGAAAGCCGTGGTGAGGAACGGGATAAAACGCAGGCTTCGATCTGCGGTAAGGCACCTCATGCCCGAGCTGCACGAGCTGAATCTCGATGTGGTGATCATCCCAAGGGTGGGGACCGCCTCGCGGCGGAGCATCGAGCTGCAGGCCGAGGCCGAGAGTTTCCTCCAGCGGATGAGGAGGCGGTGAAATGGGGCGGGTGCTCATCTTCCTCATCGGATTGTACCGCAAGTACCTCTCGGGGCTCAAACGGCACCCCACCTGCAAGTATCTGCCCACCTGCTCACAGTACGGGATTGATGTCATCCGCAACCGCGGCGCCATCGAGGGGACCGTGCTGACGATCTGGCGGGTCCTCCGTTGCAATCCCTTCTCCAAAGGAGGGTACGATCCTGCGCCCCTCCCCAGAAAGCCATCAGGAAACAGGTTTATGAAAAAATCCATCGTCTCCCTCGTGACTCTTGCCGTGATCCTCGGTGTAACCTGTTTAGCCCTCGCCGCGCCCCAGGACATGAAGACGACCGCCGCGAAACCCGCCGCGAAACCCGCCGCGAAGCCCGCTGCGAAACCTGCCGCGAAGCCCGCCGCCATGCAGCCCGCCGCGAAGCCTGCGACCATGCAACCTGTCGCGAAGCCCGTCGCCCCCAAAGCTGCGGAGCCAAAGGCCACCGCCGCGCAGCCCATGGCGAAACCAGCAGGCACCACCGCCGACGGTACGCCCGTGAAGGCCGCCGTGACAGCGCCGGCGGCTGTGCCGCCTGTCGCGAAACCGGAGGCGCCCAAACCCGTCGCCAAGACGATCTCCGCGGCGCCTGTTTCCAAGTTCCAGTCCAGCAAGGGGGCGCGGTGGGCCGTCCCCGTCGAGAAGGACCCACGGCTCCAGTACGAGAACTCGCTCTTCAGGGTGACCTTCACCACGGCCGGCGCCGTGCCCTCCTCCATCATCCTCAAGAAGCACCAGTACCGCGAGTACGTGGTGCCCAAGGAGCTCCTCAAGACACGCAAGGGCAGCAAGAAGGATCAGCAGATGGATCTGATCAAGACCTGGTCGCCGCCCTTCCTGCCCTTCCAGCTCTCCATGACCGTGGAGAAGACCGCCGAGTCCATCTCCCAGCATACCCTCTGGGATCTGCTCTACTACGACAAGGTCTCCCGCCGGTACTACCGTCAGGAGTGGACCCTGGAGAAGCACACGGTCGATCCCAAGATGACCGAGTGGGTCTTCGTGCTGCAGCCGGACACCCCGTGCACCCCAGAGCGGCTCAAGGCAGGGCAGATGTGCTTCCCCTTCGCCGTGAAGAAGATCTACCGCGCCTATCCCGACCGCTACGACCTGGATCTCACCGTCAACATCGCCAACACCGGGGACACCCCCATCAAGATGAAGCGCCTGGAGTTCCAGGTGACCTCCCTCCACGAGGGGGAGTCCGATCGGACGTTCTTCCAGCCTGTCTCCCTGCAGAAGGAGGCCATCTGCTACAACTCCGACGGCGTCAGCGTTCAGCCCTACGATCTCATCCTCAACGGCCCCAAAAAGAGCGGCTGCATGGGCTGTGGCGGGGGCTGCGACGGTGGCGCCGCCCCCGGGTGCTCCAGCTGCGGGAGCTGCTCCTGCCAGCGCACGCCCTCCAAGTCCCGGGTCTTCAGTCATGGCGCCCGCTGGGCCGGTATCGATGCCCGCTACTTCCTCCTGGTCCTCATCAAGAACTACAAGGCGGACGATGGTGGCTGCAGCTTCTGGGCCACCAGCATCAAGGAGTCCTCCGGCTACGGCGTCATCACCGCCTTCATGGACGTCGGCGAGTCCGCGGAGTTCGCCCCCGGGAAGAGCATCGAGCTGCCCTTCAAGATCTACGCCGGCCCCAAGGACATGCAATACCTCGAGCAGGTGCGCATCTTCGAGGCGCCCCCCAAACCCGGCGAACGCGCGCTCCCCAACGCTTCCCCCAAGCTCGACGAGTCCATCGACTTCGGGCTCCTCGCTCCCATCGGCAGATTCATGATCTTCCTGCTGAAGCTCGTGTACAACGTGGTCGGCAACTGGGGCCTCGCCATCATCTTCCTGACCATGCTCATCAAGCTGGCCACCCTCTACTTCACCAACAAGTCCATGCGCTCCATGAAGCGCATGGCGGATCTGAAGCCCGAGATGGACCGGCTGCAGAAGCTGTACGCCAATGACAAGGAGAAGCTCAACCAGGAGATGATGGCCCTGTACAAGCAGCATGGCGTCAACCCCATCGGCGGCTGTCTCCCCATGCTCCTGCAGATGCCCATCTACATCGCGTGGTACCAGGCGCTCATGGCCTCCGTCGAGCTCTACCGCGCGCCCCTCTTCGGCTGGATCAACGACCTCACGGCCCGGGATCCCTATTTCGTGCTGCCCCTCCTCATGGGTGTGACCATGTTCATCCAGCAGAAGATGTCCCCGACCAGCTCGGACAACCCGCAGGCCCGGATGATGCTCTACATGATGCCCATCATGTTCACGGGAATCATGCTCTTCCTCCCCTCCGGGCTCACGCTCTACATCCTCACCAACACGGTGCTCTCCCTTACGCACCAGTGGTACCTGAACCACACCGATGTCCCCGTCAAGCCCGCCAAGCCCTCCAAGGCCTGAGATCCCCACGGACACCATCGTCGCCCTCTCCACCGCCAGAGGCCACGCGGCGCTGGCCGTGATCCGGCTCAGCGGTGAGCGCGCCGGCGCCGCTCTCGAGGCGCTCTCCGGGCGACCACCCGGCCCCCACGGGGCGCTGCAGCTGCGACGGCTCCCGGGAGTGGACGAGGTCATGGCCGTGACCTTCCGCGCCCCCCGCTCCTACACGGGAGAGGACATGGTGGAGATCCACTGCCACGGGGCTCCGGTCATTGTGGAGGAGCTCATCACCCTCGTGGAGTCCCTGGGGATCCGGCGCGCCGGGCCCGGGGAATTCACCTACCGCGCCGTGCTGCACGGGAAAATGGACCTCCTGGACGCCGAGCGGATCAACGCGCGGATCAACGCCGGGTCCCGTCAGACCCTGGCGCTCCTTGAGACCTCAGCCGGCACCCGGGAGCTCCTCACGGGGCTGCTGGAGATGGCCTGGGACGCCCTGGCCGATCTCGAGTCGGACATCGAATTCGAGGAGGGGGAGGGCGACGCTGGGATCGGGGCGCTGCGGGACCGCCTCGGCTGGCTGAGGGGGCAGGCACGGCTCACGGCCCGGAACGCCTCGCTCCCCGTGGTGCTGCTCTATGGGCCGCCCAACTGCGGCAAGTCCACGCTCTTCAACGCCGTGGTCGGCTACGACCGCGCCCTGGTCTCCGACACCCCGGGGACCACGAGGGACTATATCGAGGCCGAATTCTATCACAACGGGACCGGCTTTCGGCTCGTGGACGCCGCCGGTGTCCGGAGCGGCGGGGATGCCCTCGAGGCCCAGGGTATGGACCGCACCGAGGTGCTCAGGCGGTCGGCCGCGGCGATCATCGCCTTCGGCCGGGACGACGGGGAGGACCCTCGTGTGGTGGAGGTGACCGGGAAGATCGACACCCTGGGGACGAACCGGCCCGGGACCCTCGGCGTGAGCGGGGTCACGGGGCAGGGACTCGACGCCCTCCTGGAGGCCGTCGCTGCCCGGGTGGAGATCTGGCGCCGCGCAGAAGGCTGGGATCTGTGGATCTCGGACGCCACGGCCGCCATCCTCGAAGAGCTCCACGCCATCTATGCCCTGGCCGACGCGGCGCCGCTGCCCGAACTGAAGGCGCACCACCTGAGGCGCTTTACCGAAAAGCTGCGCCATGATATTGATCAGCCACCGACAGATCTCTATGATCGCATTTTCTCCCGATTCTGCATCGGCAAGTGATCGGGACTTCCAGGAGGAATACATGACCCGCTTCATCGAAGGATCCCTCAGGGCAAGCGCCTGCAAAGTCTGCATCATCGTCTCCAGATTCAACAGCCTGGTGACGGAGCGCCTCCTCGAGGGCGCACTCGACGGGCTGAGCCGCTCCGGCGTCCCCTCGGAAAAGATCACCGTCATCCGCACCCCCGGCTCCTTCGAGATCCCCGGCGTTACCGCCAGAGTCGCAAAATCCGGAGCCTACGACGGCGTCATCACCCTGGGCGCCGTGGTGCGTGGAGAGACCCCCCACTTCGACTACGTGAGCGCCGAGGCCGTCAAGGGCGTCGCCCAGGTCAGCCTCACTGCGGGGATCCCCGTCATCATGGGGATCCTCACCACGGACACCATGGAGCAGGCCCTGGACCGTGCGGGAGCCAAGGCCGGGAACAAGGGCTTCGAGGCGGCCAGGAACCTCATCGAGATGGTGAACCTCTACGGTGAGCTGTCATGAAGAAGCGCCGCAGAGTCAGCCGTGAGCGCCTCATCCAGGTCCTCTACGCCAACGCCTCTGGGACCGCTCCCGGAGAGTTGACCGCCGCGGTCGAGGCCTTCCGGGCGTTGTACCCGCTGGAGGGCGATGAGGATCGCGCCTTCACCGAGCAGATCCTGGGCACCGTCGTGGACCACGGCCCGGACATCGACGAGCGGATCAACCAGGCCAGCCGCAACTGGCGCATCGACCGTATGGACGCCGTGGATCTGGCCATCCTGCGGCTCGGTGTGGCCGAGATGGTGTGGCTGAAGTCCCCTGTCCCCGTGGTCATCAATGAGGCCGTGGAGCTGGCGAAGATCTACGGCAGCGAGAAGAGCCAGCGGTTCGGCAACGGGGTCCTCCACAAGATCTCGACGGATCTCGGAGGCGCGGGCTGACCATGGGGAAGCTGGCCGCGTACCCGCTCGATCATCCGGGCCACGGGTGCGGCGCCAAAGGTGTGACCCTCGGTCGTATGGCCCGTATGGGACTGCCCATCCTCGGCGGGTACCATCTCGTGTGGGACCGCCAGGGGCGCACGGCCCTGGAGCTGCTGGGCGACCTGCGGCACCACATCCCCTTTCCGTGGATCATCCGATCGTCCTCCTGTACGGAAGATCTTCCGGGCTCCAGCTTCGCGGGCCTCTTCGCGAGCTCCGGCCCCATCAAATCCCTGACCGAGGCCGTGGACTTCCTCACCTCCAGCCTCCTCGTCCCCGAAGCCGCCGTCGTCTATGCGCGTCGCCTCGGCGTGGAGGTCGTCCCTCCCTCCTTCATCCTCCAGCCCTTCGAGCAGTTCCGGTGCACCGGGGTGTTTTTCGCCCCCGATCCGCTCTCCCTGGAGGGGCATGTCCTGGAGTGGGGCGCCCCCGGAGCGGTGACCTCCGGGACGGGGGAGCTCTTCACCAAGGAGCTCCACCCCGGGGTAGACAACGTGACCCTGCTCTCCATGTATTCGCGGAAGATTCGCGACTGCTTCGAGTGGGATGTCGTGGACATCGAGTGGGGGGTCCGTGAGGACGGCACCCTGGTGCTCCTGCAGGCCCGGAGCATTCCCGGGCTGCATGAACCGATGCCCCAGGCCATGTCCCACGGCCGATGGAGGCAGGACATCGCCCACAACCCCCGCCCCCTGACGCCGCTGCACCGCTCCATCGTGGAGCACGTCCATACGGTGACGGGGGCGCCCATCGCCGTCTACGAGGGATACCTGTATGACCGTGTGCGGGCGGACGGAGAGGAGCCCGAGGACGCGGGAGACCCCGCCTCCCTCTATGATGATCTGCGAGACACCACGGAGATCAAGTCAGCCATCGACGTGTTCGCGCGCTTTACGGCGGCCTATCTGGCCAAGATCCCGCCGGCCCCCGCCGACCCGGGCACCGTCACCAACGCGCTGCTCTTGACCTCCCATCGCATTCTGAAGATGGTCCGCGAGATGACCACGACGGACGAGGACGTCGAGAGCCAGCTCATGGATCTGGCCATGGAGTATCTCGGCGTCCTCCCGGTGTGCTGGGACATCGGGGCGCAGCTCTATGGGGAGAAGCCGGAGCTGGTCGGGCGGTTTGTCCACCGGCTCGTGGAGGGCGGCGTGGCCCCCGCCGGACAGGTGCAGGCGCCGGGTGAGCTCGATGACGTGCTCTTCGCCCGGGCGCTGTATCACCTGCGCACCCTGGTCCTGGAGCGCGCCGCGACCCTGGTGGCCACGGGGACGCTGGAGCACGCCCGGGACGTGTTTTTCCTCACCCTCCCCGAGCTGCTGGGGAGTCCCGGGTTTCATGCGCTGCACATCCCCACCCGGAAGAAGTCCCTGCAGCAGCGGCTGCGCCATCATCCGCCCGAGACCTTCGTGGACGGCAAGCCTCTGGAGCACCATCGCCCCTCCAAGTCCCGTCACCTCGTCGGGACCACGCTGGTCCCCGGGTTTGCCCGCGGACACGCCTGGCATCTGCACGACACCATGAGGTCGGTGCCCCCCCGACACATCGTCGTGGCCCACTCGCTCACGCCTCAGGACATCCTGCTGCTGGGCGAGGCCGAGGGGCTCGTCCTGGAGTCGGCGTCCCGGCTGAGCCACGGCGCCATCATCGCCATGGAGCTGGGAATCCCCACGGTCGTCGGGGTCGCCGGG
>QKIM01000440.1 GCA_003249585.1 Deltaproteobacteria bacterium | reverse complement strand
CGTGCCCGCCAGCGGGAGCGGCTAGGATCCCACGCCGAGGCCGGCCGCGTGAGCTGGTCGAGTTCCGAGGCCTTGCAGCCCTTCGAAGGCTGCTTCCTGAGCAACGAGCTGATTGACGCCTTCCCGGTGCATCTGGTCGAACAGGGGAGCGAGGGGCTGCGCGAGGTCTATGTCATTGCGGATGGCGATGGATTCGCCGAGGAACTCCGTGCGCCGGGGACGCCAGAGCTTCAGGCCTACCTTGAAGGAGCCGGCGTGACGCTGCCAGAGGGGTATCGCACCGAGATCAACCTCGCGGCGCCGCGCTGGATGGCCGGCGTGGCGGAGAAGCTCTCTCGTGGTTTCGTGGTGACCATCGATTACGGTTACCCGGCCAGTGAACGCTATGCCCCCTGGCGCAACACGGGTACGCTGCTCTGTTACTGGCAGCACACCACCGAAGAAAACCCGCTGCTGCGTCCCGGCTGCCAGGATATCACCGCTCATGTCGATTTTACGGCCCTCGAGGAGGCCGGCAGACCCCTCGGCCTTGAACCCCTCTACTTCGGTGAGCAGTATCGATTCCTCATGGGGTTGGGTTTTCTCGAGGAGTTGGTCGCTCTCCAGGCGCGTGCCCCCGATCCGCAGCGTGCCCAGGAGTTGCGGCTGACACTCAAGCGCCTGATCATGCCCGAGAGCGGCATGGGGGACACCTTCAAGGTACTGGTGCAGGGGAAAGGGGTGGAGAGTCCGGAGTTGTTGTGCGCCCGGCGCATCGCCGACATCCCCCTGCCGCAGGGCGATTTCTTTTGATTCCCGCAGTGCGCTTTTGGAGCGTCATTGCTATACTGGAGACAACAACACTGGAGGTTTTCCCATGCGTGAAAAAGTCGAAGAAGTTCTTGCTCAGGTCCGTCCCATGCTGCAGGCCGACGGCGGCAACGTCGAGCTGGTGGAAGTGTCGGACGACGGGATCGTGAGCGTCCGCCTGACCGGCGCTTGCGGTTCGTGCCCCATGTCGACCATGACCCTCAAGATGGGGATCGAGCGGGCCCTCAAAGAGCGCCTGCCTGAAGTCAAGGAAGTGGTCCAGGTCTAACGTCATCCTGTGAAAGGAGGGTGAGATGCTTAAAGTCAAGACCTTTGGCGAACCGCTGCAGCCCTTCAAAACCCACAAGGAACTGGTGGAGCTCGATGAGCGGGTCAACCGCTACATCGCCGAGCATGGCATCACCCGCATCATCTCGGTGAGTGACACCGCAACCACCGAGGCCGGCAATACCATCGGTCTGGTGCGGGTGCTGGTCTATGAAGAATGAGCCTGTTCGGCTCATGGAACTGGAAAGGGGGAGCATGGATGATGCTCCCCCTTCTCTTTGGGGCGGCCGGAAGTCGTGAGCCTCTCGTGGGCGGTAACGGCTACCAGAAATATTTTAGCATCATCCCGAAGCGCCGGCTCGGTTCGGTATCGAGGGTGAAGGGGGTGCCGCCGATGTTCACGTCCTCATCGTGATGGTAGATGCTTTTGTGAAAGAGGTCGATCTCCAGTTTTCGATGAGGCTGGTAGCGCAGGGCCAGGAAAAATCCGTAGGTACGGTACTGGGCAAAGACCACCTCCTTCCCGCCGGTTTCGCGTGTGCGTTTTTCGGTCAGGAAGGCGTAGAACCCCGAGGCCTGAAACCCCAAACCGTGCCAGAAGCGGCTCTTAAGCCCCGCGGCGATGTCGAGTTCATCCCCCTCGTCGGTGTCGACCCCGTGGCTCTCTCCGTGGCCCGTCCAGGTGTAGGTTCCCTGCAGAAAGGGGAATCCGACCGGGGTGCGGTAGGAGAGTGCCGTTCTCAGCACGGCGTCCCATGCGCCCGTTCCCAAGTCGCGGTTCGCGTCACCCGACGGAGCCTTGATGTCGACCCCGGTGATCAGCCCCAGCCCCCCCGAGCGTGATTCGAGCCAGCAGAAACTGGATGTGAGACTCACGTCTCCGAGTCCTTCGTTTTCATCGTGGGAACGTACCTCGCCGAGTGCTGTCGTGACGGTCTTCTCCTTGTCGAGGAAATAGGGGATTTCGACGCCGAACTCCCAGCGCCTTCCCGCCCGTTGCCGGGCGATGATCTTGGAGGTGTACACCGCGCCTTCCAGCGTTGCAACCTGGTCGCCGTTGACGTTGAGCTGTCGGCTTTCGGTGCGGGTTGCGGCGCCGATCACTTCGAGGGAGCTCCACCCCTCCGGGAGCAGGTGGATGGGGGTGCGCCGGTCAAAGGCCTGGGCTCCGCAAGGGAGGAGTAGACACACAAGCCCAAAGACCAGATGCGACAGGAATGTGAAGAATCGGGCAGCCTGTGCGGTCTGGTTTTCAGCGGGTCGTTGCGGGGATGTTTCCACGTGGTGTTTCCCGTAGGGTCTGATGGGGGTCGATACTGTTGTGTATAAATTAATAAATGCCTATATATGTTTAATGTAATTATATGCGCAAGCAGAAAATCGGTAGCGACAGAATTGAGAGCCGCGGGGAGGTCAGAATCTCGGGCGCGCGATCTGCTTCAGGGACGGGG
>QKIM01000665.1 GCA_003249585.1 Deltaproteobacteria bacterium | reverse complement strand
AGGGCACACCACGGCGTGCCCGTACGAGGAGAGGAGTCCTGCCCCCATCCTGAGGGCACACCACGGCGTGCCCGTACGGGGAGGTGTCTTGCCTTTACTCAGGATTTGGGGATGTAGGGGGCGAGGATCTTCCACTCGTGGTCTTTGAGGAAGGTCACCTGCTTGATACCGTCGACCCGGAGGAGCTGCAGCCCCTTCTTGCCGCGGAACTCCACCTCGTCGACCTTGGCGCCCTCGAGGATGGCTTCGCGGATGGCGTCGAGGCGGACGTCTCCGAGGGACTTGAGGCCGTTGCCCTTCATCCAGCTGCCGTCGTAGGAGAGGCCCCCCTCGTCGGCGTAGTCGTCGGATTCGGACTTGCCCACGAGGATCTCGAGCAGCTCCATGTAGTTCTCCGTGGGGTGCTCGTCGTTGACGGGGTTGACCTCGTCGAGGTAGGTGTCGGCGGCCTTGTTGGGGAGGTCGCGGGCCTTGGCGCCCTTCTCGAACACCGTGGTGGTGTAGGCGAGCGTCGTCTGGTGCGCGTTCTCGTCGGTGCAGCCGCACATATGCAGGGTCACGGGCTTACTGGTGGTCTTCGCGAGGGCCTCGGCCAGCCCCGTGAGGAGCCCTTCGGCCTTGGTGCGGTTCGGCTTGACGAAATAGAGCCAGCTGCCCAGGGAGGTCACCTCACCGTTCATGAGTTCCACGTCGCTCTTGCCACGCTTCGCCGCGACGTAGCTCTCTGCCGAGAGCCACTTCTGCAGTGCCTTGTAGAGTCCGTCCCGCGAGTGGCCGGGGCCGCCCACGGCCGAGTAGGACACAGATAGCATAGGACACCTTCCCCAGGCCGGATTGACCGGCCTGACATTCCACCCAATAACTTCCCCGAATCGTGGTCGTGGTCAAGTCAAAACGGCGGTCGGGGGCTGTGAAAATGACAGCGCCGGAGGGGGCTCCCCAGAAGCTCAGGAATCCTGTGTGGGTGACCCATGCGGGAGGGTTCAGTCCACCTGCACCAGTTCCCTGGATATCGTGCTGTCCGAGGGATCCAGGGTGAGCACCACGAAGTGGCGCCCGATGCCGTCGAGGCGCTCGGGCCAGCCGCCTCCGCCTCCGGAGATGATGGCGTCGATGCCCGCATTGGTGAAGGTCAGGTAGGTGTGCACGTGGCCGTAGAGGGTCAGATCCACCCCGCCTTTTGCCAGCATGGCCAGCAGCTTGTGGGATTCCTGGCGCGAGCGCAGGGACCCGTTGCGGTAGCCGTCGGGATCGATGATGGGGTAGTGGGTCACGAAGACGTGCAGGCTGTCCGAGGCCTCCTCGAGCCACTCCTCGAGCCAGCCGTAGGCGATGGGATCGATGGTGGCCGAGGCCGAGTCCATGAAGGTGAAGGCGACCTGGCCGTAGGTGAAGTGGAAGGAGTGGCGGCCGAAGAGCCGGGACCAGTCCCCGAAGCTGCCGTCCATGATGTCGTGGTTTCCGCAGGTGGCGTAGAGGGGGACGTTGAGCCCCTGCATCGCCCGCTGGAATTCGATCAGGGTCGCTTCGTCGCCGTGGTCCGTGAGATCCCCGGCGGAGACGACGTAGCGGACCTCGGGGAGGGCGTTGATGCGGTCGTAGATGTCCTGGACCCTCGGCAGCTCCTCCTGGATGTCCGAGAGGAGGGCGACGCTGAAGGGGGTGTCGTCGTCGGCCCCGGGAGGCGTGAGGGTGAGGGAGTACTGTCCCGGCCCGTCGAGGGTGAGGGTGAGGTCGGTGACCGTGGGCCGCTCGCCGGGCAGGGCCAGGGCGGTGCAGGTGAGCCCCGGGGGGGCGTCACAGGTGGCCGTGAGGCCGGGCATGGCGTTGAGCAGGCGCAGCGCCCAGGTCATGGGGGCCGTGTCGCCAGCGGTGAAGGTCAGGCGCTGGGAGGGCGCCGACAGCCACAGCTCGGCGGCGCCCGCCTCGATGTGTCGGACCGAGGCCAGCCCACCCTCGACGGAGATCTGTATGCCTTGAGCCGAGGCGAGCCCGACGGTGCGGTCCAGCTCGGCCCGCTCCTGGCCTCCGCGCAGGCAGGAGGCGAGCAGCAGGAGCGCGGACAAAAGGGGGGTACAGCGTCTCATGATCATTCCCTCACCACCACCGTGAAGCGGGCGAGATGGGCGGAACCCGCGGCCACCAGCGCCCGCAGTCCCACGTGTGTCGAGACCCACCAGGTGCCCTCGAGGCCGAAGTGGCCCAGGGCCCCGTCGAAGCCGCTGGCCAGGGCCAGGCCGCCCAGCTCATCGTCGTGGCGATGGTCATAGAAGAGCTTCACCTCGCTGCCCCTGTCGCCGAGGTAGACGCCGAAGGCGAAGCGGAACAGGGGGATCACCTCGCTGTCCTCGCCCACGCCGCCGCCCAGGGCGTCGTACCCGATGAACCGCAGCGCGGCGCCCGCGCCCAGCTCCGAGAAGGCGCCCCGGAGGGTGGGCAGGACCCTCCCCAGATCCAGTCGTCCCACCGCGAAGAGCTCCGTGGTGAGGGTGGTGAACCCTTCCGTGGCGTAGCGCCGCCAGGTGAGTCCCGCCTTGCAATCGAGCCAGCTGTCGCGGTTTATGGTGCGCAGGAGGCGGTAGCCGCCGAAGAGCGAGACCCTCAGGTTGCGGGAGGGCGGCGTGAGGCTCGCATCGACCTCGGCCAGGAGCCTGTGATGGTAGTACCGTCCCGCGACCACCAGGCTGTGGGCGTTGTCCATGAGGGGATCGTGGATGAAGCGGTAGCCAGCCTCCACCTCGGAGCGGGCGGGATCTTCGGGAGCCCGGCCGGGGGGACGCCCGGAGAAGAGGGAACCGTAGATGTCCGCGGCCGTGGCCGAGGAGAAGAGGGCGAATCCCGTGGTCAGCATGTAGATGGGGAGGTGGATGACCTTGGTGGAGGCGTTGGTGAGGAGGATGGGGAGGGCGCCCAGGAGCATGAGCACCAGTCCCGTGCCCTTGGTGGCGATGATCCGCAGGTGGCCCCGGGTGTCCCCCATGACGAGGTGGCCCGCCGGGTAGACGAGGCCCGGCAGGGTGGCCCCGAGGAAAGGCAGGAGTCCGGGTCTCGGGATGGCCCTGGGCCGGGAACCTTGGACCTGTGCTGCCCCTGGACCTTTTCGCGGGGGTGTCGTTCGGTGCGCTGCGCCGGCTGCACGGTTCGGTTCGGGCGACGATGGCGGTGCAGGGTGGGGTGCCGCGAGGAGGATCGCGAGGATCACGATGGTCATGGGACAAGAGTATCAGAGGTGGCCAAAGAAGGGAAGGGCGCTCAGCCGCACAGGACACCGGGGTCCCCCGTGTCCGTCTCCTCTGGTGCCGAGGAGCAGAAGGGCTACACGGTGCCCTTGAGCCAGGTCTGGCGCTCCTCCTCGGGGAACTTCTCAATGGCGTAGCGGAGCATGGTCCGGGGCATGGTTGTGTAGCGCGGCCTCAGGAATGCCACCTCGGCGGCCTTGTCCCGCTCTCCGATCTCCCGCAGCATCCAGCCCACGGCTTTGTGGATGAGGTCGTGCGTGTCATTGCGGAGCACCTCGGCCACGGCCAGCGCGTCACGGAAGTCCCCCTTCCTGATGTACCAGAAGGTGGCGAGCATGGCGATGCGCTTCTCCCACAGGGATTCGGAGCGGGCGAAGGCGTGGATGGGGGCGCGATCCCCGTCTTCCAGGTGGGCGCCCATGATCAGGTGGGCGCTGGAGTCCACCAGATCCCAGTTGTTCACATACTGCGTGCTGGAGACGTAGAGATCGTAGATGGCCTGGCGCTCCCTGGAGCGCTTGGGCGCGAACCGCTTGACCATGATGAAGAGGGCCAGCATCCGTGCCTCGTGGAGGGGCGACGCCAGGAGCTTCTTGAGTTCGGGCAGGGGGAGCTCCCGATAGGTGGTCGCCAGCTTCCGCAGCTGCGGCACGGGGATGCCCACGAAGCGGTCCCCATGGCCGTATTCCCCCTTTTTGGTCTTGAAGAACTGCTGCATCTGGGCGGCCCGTGCCGGGTCCCCCAGCTGCTCGAGGTGGGTGATGATGCCGTAATGGTTCATGGTGCGCCTCGCCGATGTTCGGGGCCGGTCACCGGTCCGTGGGGGTGATGCCGTACAGGGGCCTGGCCTCGGGCGGCCTGATCGGACGCTGCTTTTTTTCCTCGGCGGGTGGCTGGTCGGGCGTCGGGGCGGTCATGGGGTCCGTGCGGGGAGGATCCTTGCGCTGCGGATGGTTCTCGGCCGGAGGGCCCGCGTAGACCGCCCGCGGTCCGGAGAACAGCGTGCAGCCGCCGCCGAGCAGGGTGGCGGTGAGCCCGGCCCCCACGAGGGCTCTGGAGACCCAGCGGGGCACATTGGCGCAGTCGCCTCCCTGTGGGATCTGTTCCAACATGTCGTCGACCAGCCGTTGCGCTTTTCGGGGTTCCATGGGTCACCTCGCTGTTTCATGTTTGTAAAGGAAAATCAGGTCAGTGTATACCGGAAAAGGTCACGTGTCTTCGGGCGGTTCCGGCAGATGCTCCAGGAGGTGGTGGATCACCCGGGCCGTGACACCCCAGATGGTGTAGTCGCCGGCCGCGTCGGACACCGTGTACCGCAGGGTCATGACATCGGGGATGTGCCCACCGTATCTTTCCCGGTGATGTATCCGGGCCAGGGCTTCGATCGGGATGTGAACCAGCCGGCTGATCTCCGAAGGATCGTGTGTCGGGTTCCCGCTCCCGTCCCAGATGCCGGCCATCACCTCGATGTCCAGGTCGTGGATGGTGGCGAAGTGTCCCAGGGAACCGACGAAGGTGATGGCCTCCCGGGGCAGGTTCACCTCTTCGAAGACTTCCCGGTAGGCCGCCTCCAGGGGTGAGGGGTCCGACTCCTCGACGTGCCCGCCGGGGAGGGCGATCTGGCCCCGCCAGGGGTAGCCCTGGGAGTCTGTCTTCTGGATGCCCAGGATGGTCGGCGCGGGATCATTGTACAAGAGCAGGAAGACCACGGCCCTCCGACGGGTCCCCGCTCCGGCGTAGGAGACGGTCGGGACCGCGGCGAGGAGGTCCGCCAGATCGGCCTGTGGCTGGGGTCGTGAACGCTTCCGGGAGGTCACGGACGTGCCGTGGTCGTTATCCATGGGCGCACCTTGAAAAAGATTCCAGTTCTGCTAGATATTGTTCTTTCACAACGGAACGACCGTCGTTTCCGTAAGCGAGGTATACCATGAAACAGACTGTTACGCTCCTCTTCCTCTCCCTGATGGTTGTTTTTTCAGGCTGTAAGAAGAAAGAGAAAAAAGAATCCGACACCAAGACCACCGTCCAGAAGGGCGTCGTAAAGGGGACCGCCAAGGGAACCCCCGTGAAGAAGGGGACGGGCGTCTCCGTCCAGCTCTTCGTTATGTCCCAGTGCCCCTACGGGCTCATGGCCGAGGGGCTCATGAGCCTCATCCTCGACGTCATCGGCAAGCACGTGGACTTCCGCCTCGATTACATCGCCGACGAGCTCCCCGGCGGCGGGTTCCGCTCCCTCCATGGTCAGCCCGAGGTCGAGGGCGACATCATCCAGCTCTGTGTCCAGGACATGGCGCCGGCCAGGCTCATGGACTTCATCAAGTGTCACAACGAGAATCCCCGTGCTCTGGGCTCCACCTGGAAGAGCTGCGCCCAGCGCGTCAAGATCGACGACGCGGCCCTCAAAACCTGCAAGGACGGGGAGAAGGGCAAGCAGTTGCTGCGCGCCTCCGCCAAGGTCGCCAAGGGCCTGAACGTTGAGGGCAGCCCCACCTTCTACATCGCCGGACAGAAGTACGACGGTCCTCCGTCTCCCCGCAAGCTCGTCGACACCATCTGCGCCGCCATCAAGGGCAAAAAGCCCGCGGAGTGCACCGCCCCCGACGTCAAGGGGTTCTTCATCACCGACAAGCGCTGCGAGAAGTGCAAGCAGTTCGGGCGTCTGCTCGTGGCCGTCTCCAACATCGCCCCGGGCGCCAAGATGACCACCCTCGACTACTCCGACGCCAAGGCCAAATCCCTCATGAAGGCCGCCGGCGTCACCAAGCTGCCGGTCATCCTCTTTGACGCCTCCATCCTCAAGGACAAGCTGGCCATGAGCATCTTCAAGCCCATCATGAAGCAGGCCGGTCCCTGGCAGAAGCTCCTCGAGCCCGATCCCATCTTCGATCCCACCGCCGAGATCTGCGACAACAAGGTCGACGACGACGGCAACGGCAAGATCGACTGTGACGATGCCGGCTGCAAGGAGGCCATGGCCTGCCGCAAGGCGCAGCCCAAGCGTCTGGACGTCTTCGTGATGTCCCAGTGCCCCTACGGCGCCGCCGCCCTCATCTCCATGAAGTCCGTCCTTGACAACTTCAAGAAGGACATCGACTTCCATGTGAACTACATCGCCAACCGCACCAAGACGGGCTTCGACTCCCTCCACGGCCAGTCCGAGGTGGACGAGAACATCCGCCAGCTCTGCGCCGCCAAGAACTATGCCAAGGACTACAAGTACATGGACTATGTCGTCTGCCGCTCCAAGGACTACCGGAACCCCACCTGGAAGCCCTGCGCCAAGGACGGCATCGACGCCGCCGTCATCGAGAAGTGCGTCAAGGACGAGGGCACCAAGCTCCTCGAGGAGAACATCAAGCTCGCCAACACCCTGCAGATCGGCGGCAGCCCCACCTGGCTGGCCAACAACCGGCACAAGTTCCAGGGCGTCGACGCCGAGCGCATCAAGTCCGAATTCTGTAAGCGCAACGAGAAGCTCGCCGGCTGCAAGAACACCCTCAGCACCCAGTCCAAGGTGAAGGGCTCCTGCGGCGGCTGACCCGCTGCCCCGCCTTCTCTCTCCAACTTACATTTCTGACAAATCAATTGGTGCAGGCGGTCGTGTCGAAGGTGCAGTCGCCGCCGCAGGTGAGATCACCGCCCGCGAACCCGAGGGTCTCGCAGGTGGACCCATCCAGGTCGGTGCTGTCGCACTCCTCGGCAGAGGTGGCCTGGACGAGGCCGTCGCCGCAGTATCCGAAGGCCGCGCACGAGGTCATGTCGTAGAGGCACAGGCTGGAGCAGGTCAGGGTTCCCCCGTAGTAGCCCAGGGTCTCGCAGGTTTCGCCGCTCAGGTCGACGCCCTCGCACTCCTCGGTCCCCTCGATGATGTCGTCTCCGCAGACGGCATCGCTTATGCAGCCCGAGACATCGAACTGGCATGCATCGGTGCACTCCAGGGTCCCGGAGCCGTATCCGAGGGTTGAGCAGGTCCTCCCGCCCATATTGGCCCCCTCGCATACCTCATACGCGCTCTGGATGACCCCGTCGCCGCACATGCCGCTCGAGGCACAGCTGTTCAGGGAGAAGGTGCACGAGGCGGTGCAGATCAGGGTTCCCGCGTAGTAGCCCTGGGAGATGCAGGTCTCGCCGTTCGTGTCGGCACCATCGCACTCCTCGCCGGGATCGATGATGCCGTTGCCGCAGGGGTCGTCGTCCCCCGAGTCGTCGCAGGCGGTGAAGGGCAGTGCAATGAGGCTGAGAGCGAGGATGGTGATGAGGATGCGCATGGTGGACTCCTTGGGTACAGGTTGAACACGACAGCATTTAAATTGTCCACGAATCATACACTCTGCCCATGCCGGGCGCAACAGAGAAGGACCAGCTCTAGTAGCACTCTTTGCTGAAACTCGGACTGCGTTTGAGGAAGCTCCTTATGATCGAATGCGTAGTGTGGAGGAGTCCCCCCCACCAAGGCGCGAAAGCTCAGAGCAGGTTGATGGTGGGCATGGTAGGATTGAAACCAGAATCGCCACGGTCCTAACCGATTTCGAAAAATGGGTCCCAAGTGCTCCTCGGTTCCCAAAACTCTCTGCCCTCATAAAAATAGAGTCAATGGCGGAAATTGCCAATACCGGCGAAATGAGAACAGATACCGGATAGTATATCAGCAGCAAACGGATGACTGCCGAAGAAGCCAACTTGGCGGTACGCAAGCATCGGCGAATTGAAAATCAATTGCATTGGGTTCTGGATCTGACATTTAATGAGGACTCCTGTCGCATCCGAAAGAACCATGCAGCCGAGAACATGGTGCTAAGTATAGATTGCAAATCCTTACTGGAGTGAGGGGATAATTTCTTGCGATTGCCCTGGGCCGTAGAGCAGGGCGTGGGGGGCAAATGCCTTCCAAGGATGCCCCTAAGGCTCCACGACCTCGTCTGGGACGAAGTTGTCGTCGAGGAAGCCGTCGCCCACCTGCCCCAGGCTCCCTGCCCCCCAGCACCACGCGAAGCCTTGAGTGTCCAGGGCGCAACTGAAGGTGCTCCCTGCCTCGATCTGGGCGAAGAGGGTCTGGAAGGGCATCTGCACGGCCTTGGGAGAGGGCTGTTCGTTGTCATATCCGGAGTACCACCCGATCCGGCCGTTGCTGCCTGATCCCCAGCACCACCCGGTCCCGTCCGTGCCAAGGGCACAGGTGTGATCGTCCCCCGTGGAGATGGCGCTGAAGGTGGGGGCCCCGTTGGTGGTCCGATCCACCAGCACCGGCGAGTACTGGGATCCGGTAGTGGCACCGTTTCCGAGCTTGTTGTTGTCGTCGTTGCCCCAGCAGTAAGCCTCTCCGGTGTTGACCACGGCGCAGGTGTGGGAGAGCCCGGCGGCGATATCCACCACGGTCCCGGGCATGGTCACCTGGGTGGGGACATACCGTGCCGTGGTGTCCCCCAGCCCGAGCCGCCCCGACCCGTTGCTGCCCCAGCACCAGACGGTGCCCGTGCCGGTGAGGGCGCAGTTGTGGCTGTTGCCCGCCACGAGCTTCACCACGTTGGCCAGTCCACTGGAGGTGTCCACGGCCATGGGCGTCTTGTGGAGGGTGGTGGTGCCGTCGCCCAGTTGTCCGGAGTAGTTGTATCCCCAGCACCACACATTCTGGGCGGTGTCGAGGGCGCAGGTGTGTGACGAGCCCGCCGCCACGGCGGTGAAGGTGACCGAGGGCGGCATGACGACCGCGACGGGGGTCGCGCTGTTCGTCCCCGTGCCGAGGGTATCATTACCGAGCTGCCCCCAGATGTTGTACCCCCAACACCACCCTGCGCCGCCGGCGTCGACGGCGCAGACGTGGCTGCTCCCCGTGGAAATGTGCGTGAACCGCTGCCCCGGATGCATCTGCGCGAGGACCGGGCGGGGTATAGCCCCATCGACGCCGGCCTGGCCCAGTTTCAAGTTGATCGAGGAGCCCCACCCCCACGCCCCCTGGCCCACGGAGAGCGCATAGGCAAAGGACCCCCCGAGGGCGATGGAGGTGAAGGGCATGATGGCGCAGTCCCCGTCGTCGATTTCAAGACACGAAGCGCCGCACACCAGCTCTCCGGTGCTGTAATAGCGAACGAGGCAGCTGTCCCCGTTGAAGTTCATCCCGTCACACACCTCCAGCGCCTCTTCCTGCACCATTTGGTCGCCGCACCACTCACACTGGGAGAAATCGAGGCGGCAGGAGGTGTCGCAGGTGAGGTAGGTGCTGGTGTTGTGATACATGGCGTCGTAGGAGGCGCAGGTGGTGTACGTCCCCAGGTTGACGTTGTCGCACTGCTCGCCGAAGGAGGGCTGGATCTCGTCGTCGCCGCAGCGCCCGAAGGTCTCGCACCCCGCGAGGTGGAAGGTGCAGTCCTCGGCGCAGGAGATCTCCCCTCCGTAGTAC
>QKIM01000472.1 GCA_003249585.1 Deltaproteobacteria bacterium | reverse complement strand
CTCCAGGGGGGCGGATACATCGATCGGGTGCTCGCATGACGACCGGGCAGACCGTGCATGAGCAGCGGCAGGTGGGCGTGGGCATCCTCCTCATGACGGTGGCCGTGGTGGGCTTCTGCCTGGTCATGGCCTTCACCACCCGCGCCGTGGTCCCCTTCTCGGCCATGGCCGCCCTCTTCACCGTGGTGTGGCTCCTCTTTTACAAGCTCACGGTCCGGGTGGACCGCGAGGCCCTCACGGCCACCTTCGGGGTGGGACTCCTGGCGCGGCGGATCCTCCTGTCCGAGGTGCGCGGGGTCGCGGTGGTCCCCGTGTCCCGAGGGCTCACGGGCTGGGTGCTTCTGCCCCGGGGGCGGCTCCTGACCCTTGGGGGTGCCGAGGCCGTGGAGCTCACCCTCGACTCCGGCGAGGTCCTCCTGCTCGGGGCGCGTCGTCCCAGGGAGCTGATGGAGGTGATAGCACGCAGGTGTCCGGCCTCCTGAGTTCCCCTCCTGAACGTTGATGGGGATCAGGCGTCGGCGCGGGGGCGGATGAGGGCGACCAGCTCGTCCTTCTCGAAGTGGTAGGCGCTGTTGCAGTTGTTGCACTTGAGCTCCAGGGGGCTGGGGCCGTGGTGGTAGAGCTCGTGGCGGTCGGCCTCGGGCAGAAGGAGCAGGTAGGCTTTCATCTGCTCCTTGCTGCACCGGCAGAAGAACTCCACGCGGCGGTTGCCGATGACCCTGGGGTCAAAGGCCGCGAAATTCTCCATGATGTAGGTCTCGGCGTCCTGGCCCTCCGTGAGGGCGTCGCCGATGGAGGGGAGGTCTGCCACGAGGGTCTCCAGGGCCGCCGTGAGCTTCTCGCCGGCGTCGGGCATGGCCTGGAGGAAAAGGCCTCCGGCCCCGGTGAGCTCTCCTCTGTCATCGAAGCGGATGGAGAGGGTGAAGGCTGTGGGGGTCTGTTCCGAGGTGAGGAAATATTCGGCGAGGTCGTTGGCCAGGGAGCCGTGCATGAGGGGCACCTTGCCCTCATAGGGCTGCTTGGCGTCCACCAAATGCTTGGTGACCGTGAGGAAGCCGGGGCCCATGAGGGGAGAGAGGTCGAAGGACTCCAGGGGCTTCTCCAGCGGAATCTGAGGAGTCTTGAGGTATCCGCGGATCTCGCCCGTGGCCGTGGCCTCCACCACGTAGCCCTTGAGGGGGCCTGCACACTCGAGGTGCAGCGCGAGGCGGTCGTTCCCCTTGAGGTTGGCCGTGAGCAGTGCGCCCGCCAGGTAGGCCTGGCCGAGGACGTAGGTCTCCAGGAGGCCGTGGCCGAAGTTCATGCGCATCTCGTCGAGCATGAGGGTACCCTGGACGAAGGCGCCGCGGATTCTCCCGTCTGCCAGGAGGAAGCTGTGGACCTTGTCCCGCTGGCGGCGCTTCAAGAGCTGCTTTGGGGGGATGGTGGACGTGTAGAGTTTTTCCATGGGGTGCTCCTCGATCCCCGGGGCGGGATCCGGTGTGAAGATATTGGTCACCAGGCGACCGATGTCAAACCCCAAAGCCCATTTTTTTCAGGTCGACACCGGGAAACGCCGGTCCGCCTCCTGATCCAGATGAAGGGAAAACCTTGTGTGAGACCAAAATCAAGGAGGATGACGTGCGGTGTTGTCGGATGCTAAAGGAATGCAGCGGTCACCAGTATCAGATATGGCGGATTGAAGCTGTGGAGGGAGGTTGATTGTGAAAATTTACCCGAAGCTAAACGGGATGACGTCCCATGCGGTAAGCAAAATCCACTTCGTCAAAGGTTTTGCGAAATTCGTTCACACAAGGCTTTGCGGTCGTTTCCCCGTTGACAGGAGCGTGCGGTTTCACTAAAAATGTAGAAAATATAAACGGTAAAAACTGGCTTTTACCGGAACATCCAGGAGTCACCCATGGCAAAAGTTTTATTGGGAGCAGTTCTCGCACTTTCCATGCTGTTCGTCGCAGCGCCTCAGGCCGAAGCCAAGAAGATGAACAAGTACACGTGCTATCGTCACCACAAGGGCAAGATCAAGGGTGCCTCCATGGTCATCTGGGCCTGGTCCAAGACCAAAGCACAGACCAAGGCCTTCAACAAATGGAAACGGCTTGGCAAAAAGATCCACTACGCCAAGTGCTACCGCCGCTAATCTCCCCCGCTCGCCCTCTCTTCACATGTACATGAAAGGGGCCTGTCTACCCGGTGTCCGTTCACGGCCACGGTGTCCAGCCGCAGAGCCAGGGCCTGCCCCGTGAATAGACGGCCCCCGCCTTCTCGGAGTACTCCGAGCCGTCCATTCCGTGGTAGAGGCTGCTGCGTACGAGCCCCGAAGCCGAGGAGAGGCAGACGAAGGTCCAGCCCGGGCGGGTCTCCACCCTGAAGCCTCGGGCGCCCTTGCCGAAGCGGGCCACGACGTTGGTCTCGATGGTGCGGGACACCTCCGCGGGATCGTCCTCGCCTCCGCTCGGCAGGGACCCGGTCGTGGTGGGACCTGTCCTGAGGTCCCGTGGTCTCCTGGTCGTGAAGGCGAGGAGGACACCCGGCGTG
>QKIM01000475.1 GCA_003249585.1 Deltaproteobacteria bacterium | reverse complement strand
CATGGGGTAAATCTCCGTCGTACAGGAGGGAGCGGGCGATCCGCATCCCGGGATCACCAGGCGGGAGTGAACACCCTGCTCCGCATGGCGATTGGTTGTTGCGAGCCTCCTGGCGCGAGGCCCACGCATGGGAGGGCCAATCGTCGACGCCGGGAGCGGTCAATTCTCCAACGGTTCTCCAAGCACGGGCAGTCTCACGGGATTGTCCGGGCAGGGTTACTTTCTCGTGTGCTGAAACACCCCGGTCCAGCCGTCCCCCGGAGGGGAGGCCATGAAATCAAGGCAGCGGCGCGCGAGGATGCTTGACGGAAGGTCGTCGCGCCCAAGGCATATCCCGGTCTCCTGGAAGATGCGGAGCGCCTCGTCCCATTCCCGCCGGAAATACAGGTCCATGCCCCGGTTGTATTGATCCGCGAAGTCAACAATCTCCTGGCTCAGGGTGGATTTCCCGCCGAGAAGCTCGTGGATGAGCACCCCTTGCGCCTTGCCCTTGACCGCCACCATGTCCAGCGTGCGGGTCACATACTCGTCTCCGGCCTGGCCCCGGCAGGAGTCGCTGATGAGTATCCGGGTCCCATAATAGGTGTTGAGGCCCTCCAGGCGGCTGGCCAGGTTCACGTTGTCGCCGATGATCGTGTAGTTCATCCGCTCTTCATACCCGATGTTGCCGACAACTACTTCCCCCGTATGCAGCCCGATACGGGTATGGAAAGGGGGGCGGCCCGCCTTTTCCCACGTGGAACAGAGCCCGTCCAGGAATTCCTGGCACGCCAAGGCGGTCGAACACGCCAGGGAGGCATGGTCGGGCCTTAAGATGGGAGCGCCCCAAAAGGCCATGATGGAGTCGCCGATGTACTTGTCCACCGTGCCGTTGTGTTCGTGGATGACCTTGGTCATGCCGCCGAAATACACCCCGAGATTCTCGACCAGCTCCTCGATAGCAAGCCGTTCGGAAATGGAGGTGAAACCCACGATATCGGAGAAGAAGACGGTGAGCTCCCTGCACTCGCCTTCGAGCACCGCCTCCTTGCGCAGCTCGTTGAGTTCGGCCACGAGGTCCGAGGGGACGTATTTCTTGAAGGAGCGCAGCCCGTTCTTCATGTTGTTCACGGATGCGTCGATGTTGTGGATCTCGAGAATGCGGGTATCGATGGGGGTATTGGAGTCGAGTTGCAGTTTGCCGGCCTTATCGACCTCGTGGGCCAACAGACTGAGCGAGCCCGAGATTGTCTTGGAAAAAAAGAGGCCCGTGGCCAGGGCTCCCAGTGTGGTCAGGAAGATGCCGCAAAGGATGTAGATGTTTACCTTGTTGATATTGGCCATTATGTCCCTCTTGGGGACTATGATGCCGATGGTGAAGCTCGTTTTGTTGTCATATTGAAACTGCGTGAAACTGGCGATGAATTTCTCGCCGTTTTCACCACTGTATTCAAATTCTCGTGTAGTATGCCCGTCTGGTTTGGTGTCGAGAAAGGAAATGGCGGATTTCCTGATGTTCTCGTCGGGAAGGTCGTCAACGGTGTAGAGTTGGTAGGGCTCGTCTTCGTCGTCAGGTTTTTGCTTGGCAAGCTGGACAATATCTTCGTCGTTCTTGATGGGAACAGCGATGAATTGTTTCTTCTCGTTGAAGATGAAGGCCTTGCCATGTTGCAGTATATTTAGCGATCCAAGGAACTCGGACAAGGCCACGACGTTGATGTCAATCGAGGAAACGGCAAGAAGGTTGCCAATATCGTCGTAGATGGGGGTGACGCAGGAGTAGAGGAACTGTTTGCGCAAGCCGGAGACATACATATCCGTCCAGCTCGTCTCCTTGTTCTTCGTCGCGGTGATCCACCAGGGGCGGGTGCGGCAGTCGTATCCCTCCGCGAGTGTTCTGACGGTGTTTTTGAACTGAGGATCGTCGTTGTATTTCTTGTTCTGGTGAATCCAGTTCATGAAGACATTTTCTGTGTCTCGAACGTAGCAGCGTTTCGATACGCTGTCATCCGGCATTCGTTCTGCCTTGAACTTGCTTCCGTCCGTAAGACCTATGTCGACAGATGTGAAGTTATGGTTGTTGGAGACGATCTGTGCCGCCAATTCCATAAGCTTTCCCCCATCATCAGTGTGCAGGATGCCGCTGCGGATAAGGGTGTTGATCAAGGCGTTCGCCCTTTCCGCAGAGTCGAGCAGGGTATCCGTCTTTTCGATGATGCCCTTGGATATCTCCTTGGTCATGCTGTGCGTGAGCAGCAACAAGGAGTAGGACCCGCCAAAATAGGAAATGAGAAATATCGCCAGGGAAACGCAGATGGTCATTCCCGTGATGACCGCGGACAACGTGAAACGCAGAGGCAATTTCGAGCGGATCATGAGGATTGTCCTGGCTTTAGCAGGTGGAGGACCTACCGAAACATGCAGGTGCAGTCCTGGCGGAAGTGTCAGCCACGAAATGCATACGCCCTGAACGGACAGGGGATGGTTCGCGAACCACCCGCGCCCCGGTGTCCTTCACTCGTCGATGAAACGCTTTTCCAGCGGGCCGTAGGCGTCG
>QKIM01000069.1 GCA_003249585.1 Deltaproteobacteria bacterium | reverse complement strand
GGACACGAGGACGCCGTAGGGAGGGTATGTTTTTTGTTAGGGTAGCGGACGGCGGCTGCGCTCGAACCACTCCAAGAGCGCCGCCGCCATGGCCGCGGCGCGCCCCGGGTCGAGCTTCCCGATCCCCGTCGGGAGTGCCTGGTCTTTGGCCACTACCGGTGCCCCCCATCGCCGAAGTCCAGGTCACAATAGATGGCGTAATGATCCGAGGCGAGCCGGGCCGCCTCGCTCTTGGTCCCGACCCGCCCGGACCCAGGGACCACGCGCACGCTCGCCGACGAGCCCGCCATGGCGGGATCCGTGATGATGTGATCGAGCCACCCCTTGTGATTCCCGAAGTTCTGGACGATGAGATCGGGATACTCTGTCGTCCACAACTCCTTGGAGAGCACGGGTTCCCGACTCATGTGCCACAGGGCGTTGTGCAGAATCCGATCGGGCTCGAAGACACTGCCCATCATGGTCTCGATGGAACTGACCCCCAGCAGCCGCTCCAGGCTGTCCAGCCCCGGTTCGTCGTTGAAATCGCCCATAAATACAAAGGGGAGATGGTCAGGGTCATCCATCAGGTCCTCGGCGCGCTGGCGCAGCTTCTTGGTCTGGGCCAACTGACGCTTCCGATTGGCCAGGGCCAGGTGCTGATGCCTCATGAGGTCGTTGATGGAGAACACCCCCTTGGACTTGGTGGAGACCAGCACCGTGAGGAACTCCTCCCCGGTTCCGGTGTGCCGGAACCGCCCCTCGAGGGGGCGGCGCTCGAAGGAGCACACCTCCATGATGCCGTCCTCGTCGATGTCTTCAATCCACTGGTCGTAGAAGTCCACATGGCTGTCCAGCGCCACGGGCTCAAGCGGGTCCCGGTAGTAGAAGACCAGGTCCTGGCGCGGTCGCTTCACGGGGCTCTTGGCGATCCGGAACCCCAGGGTGTCGAGGCCCGTCTCCTCCAGGAAGACCATATGCTGCCCTTCCTTGTCCGCGGCCTCCACGACGCCCAGGAGGTGGGGATGGATCTCACGGATCACCTGCGCGATGGCCAGGGCCCGCTCCCGCTGTCCCCCGGCGATCCGTCCCTTCTCGAAGAGCGTGCGCATGTTCTCGATATTGTAGGCCATGATCCGCAGAGTAGTCGTCGTGTCCATGAATGCCTCCAACAGCGATGCTACACCATTTTTCCCTGCCTCCCAAAACACATTTCTGCTAGTATGCCCCGCCAGAGGAGATCCCCATGAAGTTCCCAGGCCAGCGCAAGTCCAAGCATTACTTCCCCGTGCACTCCCGTGACCCGCTGCTCCTGCAGCAACAGGTCTTCGGCAGCGGGCGGACCCATGTCATCGGTGTGGACCAGACTCTTGTCGACATCGAGGCCACCATCGACGAAGCCTTCCTGGAGCGGTACCAGCTCAGCAAGGGACATTCCAAGGTCATCGACGACGACACGGCCGAGGCCCTCTACGGAGAGCTCAAGGAGCGGGACCTCATCTCCCATGAATTCGCTGGAGGCACCATCGGGAACACCCTCCACAACTATTCGCTCCTGGCCGACAACCGCTCCACCCTCCTGGGGGTGATGTCCAACGACATCCGCATCGGCTCCTACGCCTACCGCTACCTGTGCAACACCTCGAGCCGTGTGGATCTCAACTGGCTGCAGGGAGTGGACGGCCCCATCGGCCGCTGTTTCGCCCTCATCACAGAGGAAGGGGAGCGCACCTTCGCCATAAACGCCGGTCAGATGAATCAACTGCTGCCCGAGTCCATCCCCGAGGAAGTCTTTACCGACGCCGCCGCCCTGGTCATTACCGCCTACCTCATCCGCTGCAGGGAGGGGGATCCCATGCCCGAGGCGACCATGCGGGCCATCGCGGCGGCCAGGGCCCACGACGTCCCCGTGGTGCTCACACTGGGGACAAGGACCATCATCGAGCAGGATCCTCGCTTCTGGCAAGAATTCCTGATGCAGCACGTCACCGTTGTGGCCATGAACGAGGAGGAAGCCGCCGCGCTCACGGGAGAGACGGATCCCCTGCTGGCCGTGGACAAGGCGCTGGACTGGGTGGATCTCGTCCTGTGTACGGCAGGCCCGTCAGGACTGTATATGGGAGGCTACTCCGACGAGGAGGCCAAGCGAAAGACCCGCCTGCCTCTGCTCCCGGGCTCCATCCCCGAATTCAACCTGTACGAGTTCTCCCGTCCCATGCGGAAGGTCGACTGCGCGACCCCCCTGCGCGTCTATTCGCACATCGCCCCGTACATGGGTGGTCCCGAACGCATCAAGAACACAAACGGTGCGGGAGACGGCGCCCTGAGCGCGCTGCTGCACGACATGAGCGCCAACCGCTTCCACCGTGAGCTGGTCCCCAACTCCGTGAAACACCGGCTCAGTTTCCTCACCTACAGCTCCTTCTCCCAGGTGTGCAAGTACGCCAATCGCGTGAGCTACGAGGTGCTGGCTCAGCACTCGCCGCGCCTCTCCCGAGGCCTCCCCGAACGGGAGGACAGCCTGGAAGAGGTGTACTGGGAGCGCTGACCCGACAACACG
>QKIM01000659.1 GCA_003249585.1 Deltaproteobacteria bacterium | reverse complement strand
ACGCACCCCCTTGCGGACGATGTCGATGCCGTTGCGGCTGATGTCCTCGATCTTCAGCAAATCGCCATAGTCCACCAGGATGGCGTGCTCGAGGGAGATGGACTTCTCGTCGATCATGAGGGAGCAGCGGGGGCTCCTGCCAAGTTTGTATCTGGTCGCCATGGTCGTCTCCCGAGCCGCCTCGGCAGCTCCTGCGGCCCCCTCAGGAGGCGTTCCACTTCTTCGGGCAGAAGACACCGAAGAAGTCCTTCACGATGGGGTCCACCTTCTCGAGGAAGCGCTCCTCGTCAATATAGGCCTCGTATTCGATGATGCGCCTGTCCCAGCGTTTTTCCTCGGCGATCCAGCGAACCCCGAGCCCCAGCGCCTCCCATTTGAGGTGCTCCCACCAGATGGCCAGGAGCGTGTTCCACTTGCGTGGCGGCATCGACTTGATGAAGGGGCCCCAGTATTCGCTCTCGAGCAGTCCCTGGTGCTGCTGCTGGAAGATCTCCTGTTTCTTGAATTCCTTGGACTCGGGATCCGTCACCGCGCCCTTCACCTGCTCCACAAACTCCGCCTGCTCCACGTTCTTGTCGAAACGGTCGCAGTAGCGGAAGTAGGAGCGGAGCATGTTCTGATACAGGGACTCCTGGGTTTCCCGGGAGATCTCGAAGAAGTGGGTCGAAAATTTTTCCGCCCGGTCCTGCTCCATGAGCCACAGGATGCTGAAAGCCCCGGGAGAAGCCAGATCGTTGAGAGGAATCCAGAAAGGGACCTCCTCGTCTTTGGTGGGCTGGGTCCAGGGCGTGCGTTCCCACCTGAGGGTGCTGTAGAGGAGCACCGCCACGCTGTAGGCCAGAGAGTGAAACTCCTTCTGCTGCAGCTTCAAGAAGAGTTTTTCCCGCTCGAGGATGATGGCGGCGAAGGCCCGCGCAATGCTCGCCTTTGCCTGCACCACCTCGTAGATATCGTAGATCTCCGGGTGCTCCAGCGCCCAGTGGTACTGGCCGAGCTGGGACATGGGAGTCCCCGAGGTGATCTTCTTGTAGGCGGTGATGATGGCGCCACTGTAATCGGGAAAGAGATAGCCGTCGTACCCCAGGAAGTTCCACAGGCTGGTGAAGACGCCCTCCTTCTTGCCCAGGAGGTCGACGAGTTTGTCCAGGAGCGAGGCGGGCTGCATGTCGGCCAGGATCCTGGCGGCCTGCCGCCAGTTCTGGGCGGTGGGCAGAATCGCCAGGAGCGCCTCGTCGAAGAACTGCTCCTGCCGCTCCACGGCACGGCGTATGGCGCGGAGCAGGGTCTTGAGCTCAACGGCCTTGGGGCGTTGCTGCCCAACGGTCTCCGGCTCGTCCTCGGCGCGCTGGTTGCGCGCAGAGAAGAGCTCCAGCAGCTCCTTCTCCACCCGCAGGTCCTTGGACATGTAGTCCTTTTCCCAGTCCTCATACTGCCATTCCTCGTCGCGGCGGGCTCGCTGTCCCGTCACCACGCTGGCCAGCTCCTTCTCGATGGGATCATAGAGGAACGCCTCGAAATATCGAAGATATCCCTCCTTGATGAGACGGTTGATCTTCACCCGTGAGAAGGTGCCCTGGACGTACAGATGATAGGCGATTCGTTCCAGAACTTCCATGGGGAGAATCTATACCATATCCTCCCCGTTTTCCAATTTTTCCGTGATTCGCGGTGATGGTCAAAGCCCCGACCACAGGGACCCCGGGGTCCGCACCGGGAGTGGCTCAGAGGCGGAGACCGGCGCGTTCGGCCTCGTAGGCAAGGTAGCCGAGGACCGAGGGGATCCGGATGCAGTCGGTGGCGAAGGTGAGATTGCCGATGAGCACGCTGTTCTTTGTTCCAAGGGTCGCGTGAGCCCAGCTTCCCTTGGCGTAGCGCTTGAGGTAATCACGGACGTGCCGCACCGCGGAGACCAGATTGGGGTGGGACTTCACCGCAGCGAAGGTGGCCCCCTGGGCGATGAGCGTGTCGAAGAACAGGGCGATGTTCATCCCGTAGATCCCCGAGTAGGCAAGCCCTTCGCGGGGTTTGTACCCCTCTGGGAGGCTCCCCTGGGCCTTGGCCATTCGTGTCAACTCGGCTGCCGTCCCTTTGGACCCGAGAGAGAAGAGGATCAGGTCGCCCGTGGGAGCGAGGGAGATTTCGATGCGGTTGCCCAGAATCAACCTGGCCATCTCCATGTCCCCCTTGCTGCAGCCCAACGCCTTGCGCATGGGCTGCCCCCATTTGATGGTGGCCGTGAAGGTATATCCCTTCATCTTCCCAAAGCGCCGGGCGGCGCGGCGAATGGCGACAAATCGAGAGAAGGCTTTCATCTCGCGGGCTTCGCGTGGCGGAATCACCTTTAGGAGGTTCTGAGGAAGAAGACCGCTGAGGAGATCGGCCGCTTCTTTGGCCAGGGCAACGGACTTGCCCTTGTCCTTGACCGTGGCCGCGCCGCTGAGCAGGAAGGAACCCTTGACCACCCTCAGGGAGGCGGCGTGATAGCCGGTCCAGCCGTTGATCAGGGTGCGGGCGCGCCCTGCGAGTTTCAGCACATAGTC
>QKIM01000539.1 GCA_003249585.1 Deltaproteobacteria bacterium | reverse complement strand
TGCCGCGCCAAGATCGCCAAGAACAAGATCGTGGTGAAGGCCGCGAACGCCGGGAACTAAGGAGGACACATGGCTATCGTCCGCATGAAAAAAGTCTTCCTCGTAGGTCCCCTGGCGCGCCGTGACGAAGTGGTTCAGGAGCTCGAGAAGCTGGGTGTCCTCCACATCGAGGAGCTGGCCGAGGAGTTCCGCGAGCCACCGGCCGATCTGGCCTCCGAGCAGGCCCGTGCCCGTCGCATCCTGGATCACCTGACCAGACTGCGGGCCACCCTGCCTGAGCAGCCCAAGGCGCACTCCGGTGAGCTGCAGCAGGTCCTCCCCATCTACGACAAGCTCATGACCGAGAAGACCTCGTCGGATCAGGAGCTCTCGGCTCTGGAGAAGGACCGCCAGCTGCTCGGACCCTGGGGGGATTTCGCCCCCGCCGATCTGGCGCTCCTCACCGAGCACGAGGTCGCCGCCCGCTTCTACGCCTGCTCCGAGAAGGAGTTCTCCGAAGCCGACACGACGTTCCTCGACGGGGCCTTCTGGCATGACTTTACCGTCCTCAAGGGCGCAAAGACCAAGGGCATCATCGCCCTGTTCAAGGGCGAGGTCCCCGAGGCGCCCTTCGACGCCGTTGTCCTCCCCGAGCGGTCCCTGACCGAGGTGGAGGCCCGCATCAAGAAGTTTGAGGAGCGGCTCGTCCAGATCCAGGAGAAGCTCACGGGGCTCACCGCCTATCTGGAAGTGTTCCAGGGCTACTATGACGCCTGCACCTCACGCTACGAGCGCGCCCGCGTCGTGGGCGGCGCCCGGGAGGACGGGCCCTTCTTCGCGGTCATGGGCTGGGCTCCCTCTGTGCAGGTGCCGGGCATCGACCGCGCCTTCAAGGACCTCCCGGTGGTTGTCCTGGCCGAGGATCCCGTCTACGGCGAGGATGTCCCCATCAAGTTCAAGAACAACGTGGTCGTGAGCTGGTTCGAGCCGCTCATCGCCATGTTCCGCCTCCCCACCTACTGGGAGCCGGACCCCACCCTCTTCGTGGCGCCCTTCATGGCCCTCTTCTTCGGCTTCTGCTTCGGCGACGCCGCTTACGGCGTGGTACTTCTGGGCCTGGCCACCTGGGGCGCCGGGAAACTCAAGACCAACCGCACGGGCCTCGGGTTCATGCGCATGCTGCAGATCCTGGGCTTCTCCACCTTCCTCATGGGTGGCCTCATGGGGTCCTTCTTCGGGCTTCAGGTCACCAGCTTCGGGTGGTCTCAGGCCCTGCGGAACCTCATGCCCATCGCCCACTTCACGAAGAACGAAGGGTACAACGACTTTTTGGTCTTTGCTATCCGCCTCGGTATCATCCAGGTGCTGGTGGGGCAGATCATCGGCCTGGCCATCGCCGCCGGTCGCGGCCAGGTACAGAAGATCATCTGCACCGTGGGCTGGATGGGCGCTACGGTCATGTTCCACCTGCTCATCAACGTGATGTTCGGTCTCGCGCCAGGCAGCAGCCTGACGACCACGCCCTTCATCGCCCTGGCCGGAGCCTCCGGTGGACTCATCCTCCTCTTCTCCGAGCCCTCCCCCAACCCCGCCAAGCGTATCGGGCTGGGGCTGTGGGCGTTGTACGGCGTGTCGGGGCTGGGTGGAGACCTTCTGTCCTATGCCCGTATCTTCGGGCTTGGCCTCGCCTCGGGCATCATCGCCGCCACCATCAACACCATGGCCTACAACGTGGGCTCCAGCATGCCCGTCTGGATCGGGTGGCTCCCCATGGGGCTCATTCTCATCGCCGGGCACGTGTTCAACCTGGCCATGGCCGTGATCGGGTCCCTGGTCCACTCGGCCCGTCTCAACTTCCTGGAGTTCTACGGCAAGTTCTTCGAGGGTGGGGGCCGCCCCTTCACCCCCTTCGGCAAACAGAGAAACAACTGATGTTTTTTGGATATAACGCAAAGGAGAAAAAATCGTGACAACCATGCAGCCTGTTATCGGTTCGATGTTTGATGTGTTCTCATCGTTCTATTCCAGCGTGGGGCCCGCCGTCGAAGGGCTGGCCATCAACTGGAACCACTTCCTGGCCTTCTTCGGGCTCGGTATGCTGGGCCTCGGCCTCTCCGGATCGGCCATCGGCCTGGCCATCGCCGGCAGCGCCGTCGCCGGCATGCGGGAGGAGAAGCGTGGCCTCGGTCTCGCCGTCTCCGTGCTCCCCGGTACCCAGGGCCTGTACTCCTTCGTCGTGGGTATCCTCCTGGTGGGCGGCCTCAAGGGCGAGTTCGCCAAGATTCCCCCCGAGGCCTTCCTGAAGGTCTTCGCCGCCGGTACGGTCACGGGCCTCGCCTGTCTCTTCTCCGGCTGGTTCCAGGGCGTCGTCTGCGCCGCCGGTATCCGCTCCATCAACCAGGAGAAGATGGGCGTCGGTACGGCCTTCCTGCTGGCCGTTCTCCCCGAGTTCTACGCCATCCTCTCCTTCGTCCTCGCCGTCATGTGGAAGCCATAGCCCCGGACCCCCACCCTCCCCATCACCAGAACAGAAACGGAAAGCAGTGATTTCAGGGGAACCATCTTGCTC
>QKIM01000551.1 GCA_003249585.1 Deltaproteobacteria bacterium | reverse complement strand
CCATTCCGACGGTGGCGAGCGTCGCCAGGATCAGAAGCGGGAGCAGCTTGTGGAGCTTTCGCATGGCATCACCTTTCCCCCGGTATTGCTACCAACGGCTCAGCCGGGTCCGGGGCGGCTCCCATTTGCGAGCCGCGGGAAACCGGGACCAGTGGTCCCTGCCCGAGGCGGCGCCGTGTTTTCCAGGAGCCTTTTTGGCCGCGCCGGCGAAGAGGGCCTTCTCGTTGACCTGGACCTTGAGCTGGTGCTTCGCCGACGGGCTGTCGATGTGGAAATGGTCACGATGCAGCGCATCGTAGGCCGGTGTATAGACAGTGCCGAATAGTTTGGGTCCACGAACGGCGCAGATAAAGGCCCTGAGTGCCTTGCCCTTGGGCGTTCGGCAACCCTGACCGCACCCACCACACCGTGAATCCCAGGAGGAGACCAGGGCGGCGTAGCCGAAGGAGCCGTCCAGCGCCGTGACGTCCAAGGCGTCACCGTAGGCGTGCCGGCTGAGCTTGCTGGTCCCGTGGACCAGACTGTACCGCCATGCCGATGTCCAGTAGACAGAGGCGATCCCGACGCGGCGCAGATACTTCCCGGCCAGGATGAGGTTCTCCACGGTCTTGCAGTCCAGGATCCACGGGGCCGTCTTGTTGTTCCAGGCCCGACGGTAATGGACACCGCCCAGCTTTGTGCTCAGCAGCCTGATGGGAGTCTTTACCAGGGGAACGTTCTTGACCATCCGGAACTTGATCCCCGCGGCCTTCAGGCGCGCCAGACACTTGGCGTCCTGCCCCGGCAGGGGCGTGTCCACGAAGACCACTTTCTTGAGCAGCTCCGGGGTCTTGTTCCAGGGTTCTTTCTTGGTTTTCCCAGTCTTCCCTGCGTGTTTGTGCACCTTCTTCCGTGCGGATTTTTTGCCCATGGGCGAACGACGGCGCGGCGCCCAGGCGTCTTCGGGGAGGATGGATCCCAGGAGCAAAAGCACAACGAGCATATTCGAGAGTTTCGTGTAATAGGTCATGCGAACAATCTGCGGGTCCCCGAGGCCTCACGGGCCCCAGAGGACATCATCGGGTAAACAACCTGTAGAGGAGAAAGATAACCGCCAGAATCAGCAGAATATTCAAGAAAAAATCGAGCCAGGTGTTCTTTTTCTCGTTCTTCCCTGCCACGGCGTTGGCGGTCTTTTTGAAACCGCTGCGCATCCCCATGAGCATCCCGCCGCCCTCGTCATTCTCCTCGGCGGCAGCAGCGCGATGTTTCTTCCGTTTGGACACTTTGGGTTTTCCCATGGGAAATTTCCTTTCATAGCCCCCCGCGACGGCGGCAGAGGGTCAGACAGGCGCGCTCGAAGGCGAGGCGTTCTTCCACCTCGGGGTCGTACGCGTCCGCCTCCAGTGCGGCAATCCGCTCCAGGACGGCCTCCTCGGTGACATCATGGGCGGTGATGAATTCAGGCGCCAGTATAACAGCCTTTTTATTCCCATCAACGGTCATTACTCCGTCGTGGACGGCGAACTGCGCCCACTCCTCCGTCCGCCCCGACACCACGTACCGGATGCGCAGCAACCCAGGCGCGAGAGCGAAGATGGTGGGCTCGTGGCCCGGCAGGATCTCCGAGGCGCCCCAGGGGATGGCCACGCCGATGAGCCTGACATCCACGTACTCCGCGAACTTGCCCTGTTCCCAGGAGTACAGCTCCAGAGCGAATCCCTGGGCCGGGTTGGCGGCCGCGGACACCTCAGCCATTCCCCAGGACCTCCTCGATCCCGCCCTTCATGAGGAACTCCTGCTCGGGGACATGATCACAGCTCCCGTCCACGATGGCCGTGAACCCCCTGATGGTCTCCTTGATGGGCACGAACTTCCCGGAAATCCCGGTGAAGTTCTTGGCCACATCGAAGGGCTGGGAGAAGAAGCGCTGGATCTTGCGTGCCCGGGCGACCGTGAGGCGATCCTCCTCGGAGAGCTCCTCCATGCCCAGGATGGCGATGATGTCCTTGAGGTCTTCGTAGCGCTGGAGGATCTCCTGGACCCTGCGCGCGAGCCGGTAGTGTTCCTCGCCGACCACCTCCGGGGAGAGGATGGTGGAGGTGGAGTCCAGGGGATCGACGGCCGGATAGATGCCCAGATCCACGATGCGCCGAGAGAGCACGGTGGTGGCGTCGAGGTGGGCGAAGGTCGTGGCCGGGGCGGGGTCCGTCAGGTCGTCGGCGGGGACGTAGATGGCCTGGATGGAGGTGATGGAGCCCATGAGGGTCGAGACGATGCGCTCCTGCAGCTCGCCCATCTCCGTGGCCAGGGTCGGCTGGTACCCCACGGCGGAGGGGATGCGCCCGAGGAGGGCCGAGATCTCGGACCCCGCCTGGGAGAAGCGGAAGATGTTGTCGATGAAGAGCAGCACGTCCTGCCCCTCCACGTCACGGAAGTGCTCGGCCACGGTGAGCCCCGAGAGGGCGACGCGGGCGCGGGCGCCGGGGGGCTCGTTCATCTGGCCATAGATCAGCGCCACCTTGTCGATGACCCCGGACTCCATCATCTCGTGGTAGAGATCGTTCCCCTC
>QKIM01000181.1 GCA_003249585.1 Deltaproteobacteria bacterium | reverse complement strand
GACGATACCTTTCTCGTGGGGCGGCCGCGGGTGGAGTCCTTCATCGACCACATACGGGCACGGGGGATCTCGAAACGGTTCATTGTCTACAGCCGAGCGGATTTCATCGTGGACAACCGGGACCTCCTGGCTCCCCTGCGGGAGGCCGGGGTCATCGACGTGATCGTGGGGCTCGAAGCGGTGAACGATCGCGATCTCGAGGCCTGGAACAAACACAGCACGGCCGAGGTGAACGCCCTTTGCGTGCAGTTTCTGCGGGAAGCAGACATCCACCTCACGGCGCTGTTCATGATCGGGGTGGATGCCACCGTGCAGGATTTCCGGGACCTGGAGTCGTGGATTGACCGAAACAAAATAGATGTCTTCACGTTGTCGGTCTTTCTTCCCATCCCCGGCACCCCGGCCTATGATGCCTACAGGGATCGGCTCACCGCCACGGACATCTCGCGGTGGGACTTTCTCCATCTCGTTCTGGAGCCCGGGAACCTGCCGCGCTGGCGGTTCTACTACGAGATGGTGCGCCTCTACTCACGGATGCTCCGGAAAAAGCCGAAGAATCTGCTCCTGGCCTTCCCCTGGCTGTATCGCAGGGTCCATGGCCTGGAGCGTGCCAAAAGGGTGTGACGATGGTGAACCGACGGATATGGGACTTCTGGTCCTCGAAATACGAGCGGCTGTGGGTGCAGAAGTACTCTCTCGGACCCACCCGCCGGGAGATCGTCTCCCGCCTGGATTACCTCTTGGCCGACGACCGCCCGGTGCGCATCCTGGATATGGGCTGCGGCACGGGGCAACTGGTGCGGGACATCAGGGCGGCCTTCCCCGGACGGGAGCTGGAGCTCCACGGGGTTGACATCTCCCAGGGTATGATCCGCGAGGCGAGGATGGCAGATCCCGAGGGGACCTACGAGGTCTATTCCATGGAAGGGTATCACGCCGAGCCCGGGCGCTACGATTTCATCACCTGCACCCACTCCCTCCCCTATTACGAGAACCAGGCCCGGGCCGTGGAGAAGTTCCACTCCTGGCTGAAGCCCGGCGGCTACCTCCTGCTGGCCAACGCCTCGACCAACTCCCTGTACGACGCCCTGGCGATGTTCTTCGTCAAGTGGACCACCTCCAGCGCCAGCTATCCCAGTCTGCAGGAGATGGACCGTCTCCTCGGGCCCCACTTCTTCATCAAGGAGCGTCAGCGTATCCGAGAACGGTTCTATATGGCCTCCATCTACCTGTTTGTGTGCCAGAAGGGGTGGCGCGAGAAACGCTGACCGCCGACCTCTCGGACCGGGGAATGGCCTGGCCTCCGATGAGGTTGAACCTTCGCGGAAAGGATAGCCCATGATCCTCCTCGGGACCGAAATCGACCTGAAAAAGATCCCCCGCTTCGTGCGGATCGCTGTACTTCTCCTCGCCCTCTACTGGTGCTACGCGCTGTTCCTGCTGGCGCGGGAGCTGGTGACCGGGGACATGGGCAGGGGGATGGGGTATGATCAGGAGTACCGGTTCTTTTTCCATAGTGTTCCGCAGCTCTTCTTCGTTCCCTGGATCATCCTGAGCGTGTTTCGACGGATCCCCATCTTCCGCACACTGCCTGGGGTGGGCTTCATCGCCATCGGGTTGATCCTCGGCTATCAATACGGGTCCTATCTTGTGGCCAACCTCTTCAACCTGTCCATGGTCGGGATTCGGAGCGGTGAGGAGATGGCCATACCCGGCCTTGCGGAGATCGGCGTAGTGCTGCCGCTGGGCCTTCTCATTCTCGTGACGGGGATCATGCTCCTCGTCGGCAAACCCGAACGCGCCTGGTTTTCGTGACCGGCCGGCGCCGCTCAAAAGGAGTACCTCATGCGTATTTTTTCCCTGATCTGCACCCTCGCGCTGCTCACCACCGCGTGTTCCTCAAAGAAAGAGACGACCACGCCATCCAGGGA
Organism: Deltaproteobacteria bacterium; assembly: GCA_003249585.1. Lineage (GTDB taxonomy): Bacteria > Myxococcota_A > Polyangia > HGW-17 > HGW-17 > SZUA-580. The sequence goes on along the minus strand of QKIM01000181.1, from coordinate 620 downwards.
AGCAGCTCCAGCGACCGCCGAGGCGAAGCCCTCCACCCCACCCCCCGCCGCCCAGGTGAAGCCCAGCGGTCCCGTGGTGGAGATCCACGATCGCGGCGGGCTCACCGACGCCGATCTGGAGCTGGTCAAGACCATGACCCACAGTCTTATCGCCAAGGCCGTCCTCGCCAAGGTCGATCCGTTGGTGGACAAGATGTTCAAACAGCTGGGGCGGGACAACTTCTCCGCCAGCTACCCCCTCTTCGTCAAGGGGGCCGTCGCCAGCTTCACCAACATCGGAGTCAAGCTGGTGGTGGACGCCTCCTTCAAGAAGATGGGCAAGAAGGTCACCGAAGAGATCGTGGAGAAGATCATCCGCCCCATGATCGCCGACGCCACCAGGAAGGCCCTGGAGGGGGCCTTCAAGCGTGTCATGAAGCGTTGAGCCGTTGCATGGTCTCCCGGCCTGGACAAGGATCGTAAATTTCCGGATTTTTAAGATATTCAAAGGGGTCTGACGATAGTTCATCAGACCTTGGAGGTGCGTTTTTTTGCGCGATCCGGGGAAGCCCGGTAACGTGGGGCGTTGCCAGCATCCCTGGAGGGACCATGCCTCGAACCACGCTCATCGCCCTGCTCCT
>QKIM01000565.1 GCA_003249585.1 Deltaproteobacteria bacterium | reverse complement strand
TCCCTCCATAAATGTGTATAAAAACAGTGTAGGTGAAATGTGACCAGTTCAACGCAAACCCACTCTTCCTTCAAACTGCGAAACCCCATCTCGGGACTGACCCACTTCATCGGCGCCGTGGCTGCCATCGTCGGGCTCGTGGTGCTTGTGGTGCTGGCCAGTGTGTCCGGGACCGCGTGGCATGTGACGTCCTTCGCTATCTACGGGTCCACGCTGGTGATGCTGTACGTCGCCTCGACCCTCTATCACTGGCTGCCCCTCGGGGAAAAGGGGATCGCGAGGCTGCGCAAGGTCGACCACACCATGATCTTCCTGCTCATCGCCGGAACCTATACCCCCATCTGTCTAACGGCGCTGCGCGGCCCCTGGGGGTTTACCCTCTTTGGCATCATCTGGGGGCTGGCGGTTTTCGGTATCGCGACCCGCCTGCTGTTCATGAATGCTCCACGGGTCCTCTACGTTGGGACGTATCTGGTCATGGGGTGGGTTGCACTCATCTTCATGGTCCCCATCATGCGAACTCTCCCCGGAGCCGGGATCTTCTGGCTCTTTGCCGGTGGCGGCGTCTACTCGGTGGGCGCTGTGTGTTATGCTACCCGGCGTCCAGATCCAATCCCCGGTGTTTTCGGTTTTCATGAAATCTGGCACCTCTTCGTCATGGGAGGGAGCTTCTGCCACTTTTACCTGATTTACCGATACCTCATCGTGTGAGGTGTACCGACGCAGCGGGCTCCCCCGGGAGTTCCGCTCCTCATTGAGGAGGCCCCATGATTTCCAACGCTATCGTTTCGAGAGCCTTCGACCTCGTCCTGGAGATGATGGTCATCTCTGCCCGGATTCAGTTGCGCGCAATCCTGTCTCTGGTGCCCTGACGGCCACGCCCTTGACCGTGACCTGGTTTGTGCCCAGGAAGATGCTGATGGTCCATTTCTTTTTTCCAAGATAGCGACGCAGCAGCGTGATGAAGTCCAGGCGGATGGTCTTGTCCAGCAGCGACTGCCCTCTGGTGGAGAAGAGGAACCGCTTGAAGTCCACCATGATCCCGAGGACCTTCGAGCCCAGGGAAAGCGAGAGCCCACCACCGGAAACCGATATGGACTTGACGGGGATGCGGAGCACCCCTTTGTGGATGGCGGGGACGAAACTGTACTTCATGGAGATAGTCTTGGACAACGATATGGTCTTTTTTCCGTAGAAGGGGATGGGGATGGAGATGGCACCATCGAAGAGCAGGTCGAAGGTGCCGTAGACCTTGCCGTTTCTGATGGACGTCACCATGAGATCTTCCATGGAGAAGGGGCCCGAGAGGTGGTAGGTGCCGCCTACATTCGTTTTGATGAGTGCCTGGACTGCGTCTGTGTCCAGCGAGAGGGACAGGGTTTGGGCCTGAGCTTCCTGTGCGCGGAATGTGAGGCTGCCCAGGACCACCACGGCGAGGAGGATGTGCCTCATGGGCGATACCCTCTGAATCCCAGGTAACATCCTGCCAGGAGGAGGCCAAGCAGTGAGACCGCCACTGCAGCGCCTATCTGCCACTCCTCCACGGGCTTCACGGGCACAGGGGAGAGGGTTCGGTGTGCGGCAAGGGCCCATGGATGGTCTGGATTTTTTCGCAGGGCCGCCTTGTACCAATGGTCAGCCTGTGCCCGGTCTCCCTCGGCCTCCTCCTTGAGCCCCAGCAGGTAATAGAGATCGGCCTCGAGAGCGGGTATCGTCGCGAGCTGGCTGAGGATCCGGATGAGCCGCATGGCATCGAGCATCTTCTTCGCGGCCAGGTCTCTCTTCGCGAGCGTCATAAAGGCAGGGAACATGAGCTCCTTCTGCCGTGCGTTGGGGTTGTTGGCGAGGACCTTCCGATACATGGCCACCGCCTCTTCCACTGCGCCTTCGCGGTAGCGGCCATAGGCCTCCGTGAAGAGAATATCCCACCGCGTGTCCCTGAGCCTGTCCCATGCCTTGAAGAGTTGCAGGGCCAGCTTTTTCGCAGAGGTCGTGCGATCATAATCTCCGTGGGTGACTTCCTCCAGAGTGCGTTTGACGGCATGGTAGGCCTGCTGACGGGCTCCCAGATACAGGACCGCGGTTTTCTCGACGCCTCCGGGCAACTTGATGGTCCCCACTCGAGCTTTTTTCGCCGACCCTTCAAAGTACCGCAGCATGAACCCCCGTGCCGCTTTCCGTATCCCAGCGTCCTGGGTGTTGCACAACTGGAGCATGGGTTCGATGGCGGTCGCCTCGTGGTGGCTGGCGTACAGGTCCATGAGTTGCAGCTTGAGCTCCAGAGGGGCGCTCTGGAGGGCGATGCGAGGGTTTCCTGCCACGGAGGAGTTGAGGATGTAGATGGCGTAGCGCACCTTATAGAAGGGGAGGGGGCTGCGTTCCTGGTTGTAGATCTTCTGGCTCCAGGGGACGAAGTGCAGGTTGATGAATGGACCGGCTTTCTGAAGAATCTTCGTCGTCTCTCCGCGGAAGACGATGGTCGGCCCCATGAAGGCGGCGTCGTGAAGGAGGCGGGCGAGGAAGGGGGGCTTGGTCCTGCCGAGGGACTCGATCAT
>QKIM01000320.1 GCA_003249585.1 Deltaproteobacteria bacterium | reverse complement strand
CGCCTTGGTCAGAGGCCCGTGGGCACGGTATTCATGGATGACGGCGACGGTGCCCGCGGGAGCTGACGCGGGGGCCATGGCGCCGAAAATGAGGGCCAGGGGAAGATCCCTGGTGAAGAGCCAGATGGCGGTGGTCACCAGGAGGAAGGCCCCGAAGGACTCGGCGAAGATGATGGTGACGATCCCCTTGCCCTGTTTGCGCAGTGCAGGGATGGAGAGTTCGAGGCCGATGCTGATGGCCACGAAGCCCAGGGCGAGATCGGAGATGAAGTTCAGGTTCTCCAAAAAGGCGTTGGAGAAGATCTTCCCGACGCTGCTGCCCAGCAGCACGCCCACGATCATGTACCCGACCAGGGAAGGCAGGCGGAGTTTTTTGGTGAGTAACCCCGCCACGTAGGCGGCCGAGGCGGCGATGGCAATGATGAGATATGGTTTCATGACGTCACCTCGCTATTCGTGCAGCTTGCCGCCGAGGTACTGGATATCCGTCGTGAAGACGAGGACGCCGTCGCCCTCGCTCAGGGGGCCGGAGACCTCCTCGATGCGGCGGACCGCCTCGTTGGTGAGACGCTTGTCCACGATGAAGCGGATGATGTTCACGAAGCTCTCCTGGCGCATGCTCCACAGGTCGGCAAAGAGGGGCACCCTGTGCAGGTATTCCATGGCGGACTTGCCCGTGATGACCGTGGGCGGCGAGGCGGCGAGCCCCAGGAGCCGCTCGAGAATGTCCTCGAAGAGCTCTTCACCTTCCAGGACCACCTCGACGAGGGCGTGCTCCTTGGGCTTGGCGCCTATCTCGGTGGGCAGCATTCCCAGGAAGCGCTTGCGCAGTTCCTTTGAGTTTTCGGCCTTGAGCAGGAGGTCGCGGTTGCTCTTGTTGATGAGGGCCTGGGAGATGGAGGAGAGGAGCTTGAGGTGGTCCATGGTCTTCCCCTCGGGGGCGACGATGAACACGAAGATGCTGGAGTCTTTGCCGTCGACGGCATGGAAGTTGAGCCCGCCTGGGACGATCACCAGTCCGAGGACGAACTGGGCGATCCCCTCCACGCGGCAGTGGGGGATGGCCATGCCACCCTGGAAACCCGTTGAGGAGACCTCCTCGCGCTTTGTGAGTAAATCATTGATGGTTTTTGCGTCGAAATCGGCCAGGGCCGGGTGTTTGACCGCCAGAGTCGCGATCCGATCGAGGACCGCTTTCTTGGTGGTAATCTTCTCTTCGATGCTCACACAGGACTTATGGATGAGTTCTTCGACTCTCATGGGGTATTCTCCTTTTCAGAGTTCGATGGAGAGGGCGATGTGGTTGGTCTTTATATGTTCAAGGATCTCCTCCGGGGTGGTCGCCTTGCGGAAGGCGGACACGAGACCCTTGGTGCGAAACAGATAGGAGAGCTTGGCCATGAGCCTCAGGTGACTCACCGTGTCCTTGGCACACAGGAGCCCGAAGACGTAGGTTTTCTCACCGTCGAGGGAGGCGTAGTCCGTCCCCTGGGGGCAGACGCCGAGCACCACCATGTTCTCGGCGAGGCCCAACCGCTCTGGCTCCCTGGGATGGGGCAACGCCACTCCGGAGCCCACGGCCGTGGACATCATCTCCTCACGCAGCTTCAGGGTGGTGAGCAGTGGCTCCATCGCCCCGATGGTCCCCGCGTTCACCAGGACACCCACGAGCTGCTCGAGCATCGCGTCCACGGGACCGGGCCGCATCTCCAGAAGGATATGCTCCCGGGGAACCAGCTCCAATAGGGAGGTAATCTTCTGCTCGGAGTCGATGACATCCACCAGGTTGGACTTGTGGACGCTCTGCATCTTGGAGAGGATCCAGTCGTCGATGATGGCCCGCACGAAGCGCCACTGTCCCGACACCTTGGCCGAAGGGACCTCCCCCGCCTGGATCATGCGCTGGATGGTCCGCTCGGAGACCTTCAGGTACTGGGCGATCTCAGCAATGGTCATGATTTCATCGATATTGCGCTTCTCATTGTTCTCGTCGCTCATGGTACGCTCCGACACGACATGTGCAATATTGTCGTGTTTTGTCGTGTTTTAGAGCTACCTGTCACTCCAGTCAACCCCTATATCCATTTTTCTCAAACCAATGAATCACTCTCCCCGACGATATATTCCGTTGAAACATCAATCCCCTGGCGTCTTTTGATCCGTTCGGACCTTGATATCAGGCCTCGCGGCTGTTTTGGGGATCAGAATGGAGTGACTGGAACAGGGACAAGTCGGTTGATGATGGAATTGTCACCCAGCTCGCCATTCCCGTTGCGTCCCCAGCAATACATCACACCCATGGGGGTAATCCCGCATGTGTGCCTGCCGAGTGATATCGAGGCGAAGGAAATCCCTCCTTCAACCGGAACTGGGAGATATTGCACCGTTGTCGAGCCATTGCCCAGTGCCCCTTCGGTGTTTTTTCCCCAGCAATAGGCGCTGCCGTCGGCAGCTAATCCGCAGACGTGTTCATCTCCTGCGGCGATTGCCGTGAATACGACACCGCCTGACACCGCCGTAGGCAGAGATCTGTCCGTTGTGGTGCCATCCCCGATCTGTCC
>QKIM01000223.1 GCA_003249585.1 Deltaproteobacteria bacterium | reverse complement strand
CCTCGGCAATCTGCTGCGGGAGGCGGGAGAGGTGTTCGTTCAGGAACAGGCGGGCTCGCTCCTGGAGATCCAGATCGACGTCCCCCCCCGGCTGGCCGTCGCGGGAGACGCGGCGCAGATCCGCCAGGTCGTCTGGAACCTGCTGCTCAACGCGAGGGACGCCGCGCAGGGGTCCGGAACCGTGCGGGTTTCGGCCCGAGCGGAGCCCGGCGCCGGTGAGGCTCAAGAATCGCCGGTGGACTCCCGAAAAGGGAAAGGGGGGGTCGCGCCCGGCTGGGTGGAGCTCTGCTTCGAGGACTGCGGCCGCGGCATCGCGGCTGACGCCATCCACAGGATCTTCGAGCCCTTCTTCACGACCAAGGAGCACGGGACGGGACTGGGGCTGGCGACGGTCTACCGGATAGTGGAGGCGCACGGCGGCAGCATCCAGGTGAACAGCGAGCCGGGGAAGGGCGCCCGGTTCAGCATCATGCTGCCGGCCTCGGGACCCATGCCCTCGAACAGGAGATCGGCCGGGACCCGGGCCAGGATCTCGGAATGACGGATGGCTTCCTCAGGGGGAGAGGGCTGATGAGCAAGATTCTCGTCGTCGACGACGAATTGAGCATGAGAGAGTTTCTGGAGATCATGCTCAAGAAGGCGGGCTATGAAGTCGAGAGCGTCGAGGATTCGGAAGAGGCGATTCTCCGCGTCGACAGCGAAAACTACGATCTGGTGATCACGGACGTGCTCATGCCCAAGATGGACGGCGTGGAGCTGCTCCGGAAGATCAAGGAAATCTCCCCCGAAACCCTCGTGCTCGTGATGACGGCCTACGCCGCGACCGAGACGGCCGTCCAGGCGATGAAGGAAGGGGCCTACGACTACATCACCAAGCCCTTCAAGGTCGACGAGATACAGCTCATCATAGAAAAGGCGCTCGAGAAGAAGCGCCTGTTCCGCGAGAACGTCATCCTGAAGCAGGAGCTGAATGTCCGCTACAACTTCGGCAACCTCATCGGCTCCAGCCCCGAGATGCTCAAGGTCTACGACCTCATCCAGCGCGTCACCGAGACCAAGGCGAACATCCTCATCACGGGAGAGAGCGGCACCGGAAAGGAGCTGGTCGCGAAAGCGATCCATCACAATTCGGGACGTCGCGAACGGCCCTTCGTCACGGTGAACTGCGGCGCGATTCCCGAGAACCTCCTCGAGAGCGAGCTGTTCGGGCACATGAAGGGATCCTTCACGGGGGCCGTTTCCAACAAGATGGGGCTGTTCGAGATGGCCGACCGCGGGACCATCTTCCTCGACGAAGTGGGCGAACTGTCCCTGAATCTCCAGGTGAAGATCCTACGGGTGATCCAGGAGAAGACCTTCAAGCGGGTGGGGAGCACCGAGGACCAGCACGTGGACGTGCGCGTGATCGCGGCCACCAACCGGGATCTGGAGGACGAGGTCGCCCGTGGCAAGTTCCGTGAGGACCTCTACTACCGGCTGAACGTGATCCAGATAAAGCTCCCTCCCATGCGCCGGCGGCCCGAGGACATTCCCGTCCTCGCACAGCACTTCGTCGAGAAGTACTCCGCCGAGCTGGGGAAGGAGGTCGTCAAGATCTCCAAGGAAGCCATGGATGTCCTGATCCGCTACCACTACCCCGGAAACGTCAGGGAGCTGGAGAATATCATCGAGCGCTCGGTGGCCCTCGAGACCTCCAACATCATCCTCCCCGAAACCCTTCCACCCGTGGTGCACAAGCGGGAGCGGGAATCGGTCTCCTTCGAGGAGGTGAGCATTCCGCCGGAGGGGCTGCCCCTCGAGAAGGTCGTGGAGGACCTCGAGCGCCGATTGCTCCTGAGTGCTCTAAGGAAGGCAGGTGGGGTGAAGAAGCGGGCCGCGAAGATTCTCCACCTGAGCTTCCGTTCCTTCCGCTACCGCCTCGAGAAGTACGGGATCGAAATCGGCGAGGCCTGAACCGAGGACCTTCCCTCTTGACTTCATTGTCTGACCCCATCCCGCGTCGGTGGTACATACCGCTGGGCCTCGCGCTGCTGTCTCTGCTGGCCTACCTGCCGGCCCTTCAAAATGGCTTCGTTTATGACGACGATGCCTACATTCTGAAGAATCCTCTCATCGCGTCCCTCACGGTCGATCATCTCGTGGCGATCATCACCCAACCCTACTTTGGAAACTACCATCCCCTTCATCAGCTTCTCATCGCCCTGGAGCATTGGCTGTTCGGGATCGATCCCATGGGCTGGCATGCCCTGAGCCTCCTCCTTCATGCGGCCAATGTCGCACTGCTCTACGGTGTGCTCATCCGCCTGGGAGTTCCGGTCGCGGTGTCCTGCGTGGGTTCGGCCCTCTTCGCATTGCACCCGGTCCAGGCGGAAAGTGTGGCCTGGGTTTCGGAGCAGAAGAATCTCCTCTCTCTCCTCTTCACCCTCCTGAGCCTGCACTGTTACCTGCGCTGGCGTGACTCGGCGAGAGCGGCGCCGTACCTGGTTTCCCTCGCTGCGTTCGCGGCGGCGCTCGCGTCGAAGGTCAGCGCGGTGGGCCTGGTTCCGTTCCTGTTCGCGCTCGA
>QKIM01000296.1 GCA_003249585.1 Deltaproteobacteria bacterium | reverse complement strand
CGCGGAGACGAGACCCTGAACTTCTGCGACATTGCCATCATCATATGTGATCTCGAACACCTGGATGCCTATTCCATGACCATCCGGTCCCACCTTGAGCGGGCCCAGATCCCCTTTGTGCGAAGCGCCGACCACGGACCGGAGGCGCATCGACTGCTTGCGGCCATGGAGCAGCTTCTCGAACTGCCCCGCTCCCCTCTGGACTGGGAGGCCATGCTCGCCGTCCTGGACAACCCCTACACAGGGGGCGAGGTCCACGAGCATCGGGATCGATGGCTCCCCCTCATCGAGGAACTGGCTGTTTTCAGCGACCGGGAGCCAGGCCCTACGGGGAGAGTGGTCCACTCATGGGAGCAGGCCCTCGCGCGACTGTGCAGGGGAGCGCTCCTGCCCCCCGAACCCCCCGCAGAGCCGGCAGCACCCGTAGATCTCCCGGGATACCCGCCGTACCGGGAGGTTGGCGTCGAAGAGCTCGCCCCAGTGATCACCCGCATCCGCTCCCTCCTCGATGACGCCCGACTCATAAGCGACTCGAAGCTCCCCCTGAACCGCTGGTTTTTGCTGATCAGACAGTTTCTCTCCTCCTATGTCCGGCAGACGACCTCCGCCCACCGGCGCGTCTTCCAGTCGGTCTCGGCCTTGCTCGACGAGCTGCAGCGGTCCATCGAGGACCTGTCCCTGACCCAGACCACCGTCGGGTATCACATCCCCTGCAGTCTCGCGTTGGCGCGGCTCGCCGCCCTCAAGAGTCACCACACGGCCTACGGCACCCGTGGGATCACCATCTCCCATCTCCCTACCCTGAGGCCGGTCCCCTTTTCCGTCCGTTTTCTGGTGGGTCTCTCCGATGGGGTCTTCCCCGGTCGGGAGAGTCCCTCGGTCCTCGACCTGAGACCGCATCTGGGCGGCGGGGAGTCGCACGCGGCGCTGTGGTCTCAGCACTGCCTCCTGGAAAACCTGACCACTCCCTCGATGACGCTGCGACTCTCCTACGTGGCCCGTGAGGCCGCGTCGGGACGGGTCCTCGAACCCGCCGGAGTGGTGAGGACATTGGCCGCCTCCCTGCTCGGTGACCCCGTCGACGCCGGCGGCGATCTGCTGGCCCGCCTCGCCGCCGAAGGAACTCTGGAGATACACCCTGACACCCGCGCCCATGAAATCTACTATCGGGCCGACGGGTCATCTGGATTCGCGCCCGGCTGGTCCCCCCAGGGCTACCTTGAACTCATGGCCACCCAAAAAAGTCAGGAGGAACCCCTGCCGACCCCGGCCAAGGTGATTCCATATCCCGACGACCCCCGCTCCATATCCGTGTGGGCCCTGACACGATACGTCAAGAACCCGCTCCAGGGGAGCCTGATCCTGGAACTGGGCATCCAGGGAGAGGATCTGTCCATCCCCCGTCTGGCTGAAAACGACGGGTTCCTCGCCGGCAGCCGCAGCCGCCGGAACCTCATCAGGGAGACCCTCTACGAATTCCACTCGAATCGGGACGGAGGATCTCTTGAGGAGCGCTTCCTCGGTGCCTCGGCCATGGCCGAACACACGGGGAGGTATCCCTCGGATTTCTTCATGCCATGGGCCCTCATGGAAGACCTCGAGACCCTCGGAACCCTCGATGAGCGGCTGTTCGATCTCCTCGGTCCCACGGACCTCCTCGTCACCTGGTCCCTCGGCCGGCGGCGAAAAAATTGGGAGCGCATCCACGAGCCGCTCCCCCTGGGGAGTTCCCGGCTCACGGGGAGACTGTGGCCCCTTTTTCCAAAGGAAAATACATTCATACGCATCCCCCAGGACGACCAGATCCAGCACACCCACTGGCTGGAGGGCTGGCTCGTGGGCATGGTCGGCGCCGCTGCGGAGCTGGTCCACGAATCTTTCCGTGTGGCCATGATCACCGAGAAGGGCCAGACCACCAGATCCTTCAGAGCGCCCCTGCCACAAACAGCCAGAGCATGGCTTTCGGACCTCCTGCGCTCCGCAGACGATCAAGACAATCAATACCAGCTCCCCATGGATCGGCTCCTCGACGGCCTCTCCAGAGGCCTGGAGGGAGAGAGCCTTCGCCTCAGAATGCTGCAACACCCCCACATGGAACCGTATCACAACCGCTCGCCGCTGGAGTGGGCCGGTTCCTTCCCCCTGCACCCGGACCCGGCAGCCCGCGCCCGGGCCCTCCTCGGAGGGCAGGGATTCTCCTTCATCGATGAGTATCTCGGAGGAGACCACGGGCCATGACAACCACCCGAACCCAATTCTTCCAGGCGGCCCTTGACGTACACAACGTCATCGAAGCCTCCGCAGGGACCGGAAAAACCTATACTATCATGTCCATGGTCCTGGAGCTGCTCATCCGGGGAGTTCCCCTCGAGAGCATCCTCCTGGTGACCTTTACGGAGAAGGCGACGGCAGAGCTTCGCAGCCGTCTCAGGGACAGGCTGTCCACCACTCTCGCACAGGAGGTCGGGCTCACAGCCACCGAGCGGGCGCTGCTCCATCGAGCCTCCCTCTCGGTGGACAGGGCACAGATCTTCACCATCCACGGCTTTGCCAACAAGATCCTGCACGAGTTCAGTTTTCTCAACGACATGCCCATGAAACGGCATCAGGGGGTTCCCGGCGATATCTTTCTTCGGGAGTTCCACCGTTTCATGGAGGAGGAGGTCTCCGCCGAACCGGAGCTCAGAGCCATCGCCTCCCATATCGCCCGGCGGCAGGGAACATCAAGGCTCATGTCCATCCTCAAGGACGCCCAGAGCTGCCACGAGGAGCTCACACCCTTTTCCTTGTCGGAATTTCGAGGACATCTGGAAGCCTTCGCCGATGTCCTCACCAGCCCGTCTCTTTCTCTCTCCATCGAGGAGTTCCTCAAGGATCCCGTCACCCCAACGAAGGGACTCCGGATCAGCAATTTCATCAGGCTCTTCGAACGGATCATCGCCGGACTCAGGGCCTGCCTCGAAGGGCACGGGGAGTGGATAGAGGAGTGTCTCGCGCTCCATGACACCTTCCAGGAGAAGACCCCCTCAAAGTACATGCATTTTCTCCTCACCCACGGTGCGGTCCCAAGCCGCCTGACCGCCGAAGAGGTGAACCGGTTCACCGAGTTGCTGGGGGTCCTGGGACTTCATCTTCGTTCCACGGCGGTCATCGCGGGCCGCCTGCTGGGCGCCCGGCTCGCCGGACGCCTGAGTGAGTCCAAGCGGGACATGGGGGTCGTAGAGTTCGATGACATGATTCTGCTGCTCCGTGGGTCTCTGCGGCAGGGATCGCCCCACCTGGCCGAAACGCTCAGAAAACGCTACTCCCACGCCATCATAGATGAGTTTCAGGATACCGACCCGGCGCAATGGGACATCTTCCGGGACATCTTTCTGGCCGGAGGATCCCTGTCCATCGTGGGGGACCCCAAACAGGCCATCTACGGCTTCAGGGGAGCTGACCTGTACACCTACCTGGAGGCGCGCCGGACCCTTCTGGATACGGGTCGGGGTGTACCCATCTCGCTGGACACCAATTACCGCTCGTCGGCCGCCATGGTCGACACCTTCAACCGGATCTTCACGGATCCTGACCGACCGTGGTTCACCCACGCCGTCTCCTGCTCCCCCTCGGCGGCCGGGCGGATCGAGACGACGTCCAGCATCCCTCTCGAACTGCTCAGGCCGGACATGGAAGAGGGCGACTCCCGTGAAGACCTCTTTCACAAACATCTGGACATGGTGTGTCGGCGCCTGACCGACCTCCTCCAGGAGGGCGTGCGTCCCGACGAGGTTTTTATCCTCTCCAACACCCATTCAGAGCTCGAGGAGATGGCGGAATATCTTGAGACTGCTCAGATCCCCTACTCCTTTTATAAAAGAGGGGGTCTCTTCCAGTCCGAGGAGGCCGCACAGATCCTCACGCTCCTCGAGGCCGTCGCCAACCCCTTCTCCCGGCACCTCCTCGGGAAGGCGTGCCTCACGGAATTCTTCCCCTTAGATCCACGGGAGATCGTGCGGAGGATGCACGACGGCGCCCCCCTCCCCCAGGAGCATCTCTTCGTCCGTTGGCACCAAATGTCCAGGGAGGGACGCATGGGGGCCTTCCTCGATGAGCTCCTCGAGGAGAGCGGCTACCTGCGCCGAGCCCTGGCCGGGGGACGGGGACAGGCGCTGCTCAGGGTCACAGAGATCATCAGAATCCTGGGTGAAACAGGTGAATCCCAGGCCCTCACCGTCGCACAACTTGCGGAGCAGCTCAAGGGATACATCTCGAAACGACTCCTGGATGAGGGCGCCGCGCTGAACATGCAGCCCTCCGCCGCCACCAGGGATCATCTCCCCGGCGTCCAGCTCCTCACCATGCACAAGTCCAAAGGTCTCGAAGCGCGAGCCGTCTTCCTCATCGGCGGGCTGACCAGAGGCAAGAGCGGCGGCCCCTTCCTGACCTGGCACCACCCCGACACGGGACGCCGAGAGACGGGAGTCCTGGGAGGAGACCCCTTGAGGATGGACCAGTACACCCGCGAACAGGCGGGAGAAGTCGAACGACTTTACTATGTGGCCTTCACCCGGGCCTCGGAGCGACTCTTCGCCCCCCTGTTCTGCGATACGGCGTTCACCCCATCCGACCTGATCCGCGGACGGTATGAGCGTTCCAACACACACCTGTGTTGGCTCCTCTCTCAGGACCGCCTCCCCGGCGCGAGGGTCATCGACGGGCCGCTCCCCGCCGCGCCCCTTCATCGGGAGGAGCCCTCCAGGCGGGGCATCGCTGCCCCACCCGCGCTGTGGTCCCCGGAGACCATTGCGGGACGCATCGGGCCGAGGCTTTTCTCCTACTCCTCTCTCCACAGGGACTCGCAGCCCTTCGTGGTCCCCCTCTCCTTTGAGCGGGAGGAGAGCGGCGAGCAGGTCAGTTCCGGGGCTCGTTTCGGATCCTACGTCCATGAACTCATGGAGCTCGTCGATCCCAGTGGCGCAAGGGGGATCTCCGAACAAGCATGGCGCCGGCTTCCCGAGATTCGCCGTCTGCGGGAACGGTGCGCGGGACGCTACGATCTCCTGGAGGGCGAGGACAAACTGGGGTTGTCTTTGTGCCATCAAGGGTGGACCGCCCCCGTCTTCACGGAGCGTCTCTCCCTGCCCGGTGGACTGTGTATCCTGTCTGAACTCATCCGCGAACGCGAATTTCTCTTCCCCGTCCCTTCCCTCCATGTGGAACAGGGCCGAGTGACCATCCCGTCAAAAGACGCGCCGCGGACGAACTTCCTGCGGGGCTTCATGGACCTGATCTTCAGACACCAGGGGTCCCTCTTCATTTTGGACTGGAAGACCGATCTCCTCCCCGCCTATGAGGAAGAGATCATGATGGCACACGCCGGCGAACATTATGGAATCCAGGCACTCATCTATTCGGCGGCCCTGTGCCGGCTCCAGGGAATCGTCGACGCACACACCTACAACCAGCGTTTTGGCGGCATCCTCTATGCCTTCCTTCGTGGAGGTTCTTCGGAAAGGAGCGCGATGGTCACCCTGCGTCCTCCCTTTTCAGAGCTTGTCCCCCTCCTTGGGTGACCGGCAGCGGTCACGGCTGTCCACCCATACACACCCCCCCATCACAGCAAATTATTCAACTATTGAATCATAAAAGGTAAATTTATTTTCAGTCGCGGGCATTCTCCTTGCATATAAGGGCTCAGGAGGTCTCATCATGTGTTCATCAACCCGAATTTTCCTGCTCATCATGCTCTCAGGCTGCAGTCTCGAAGGCCCCAAACTGGGGTCCTGTCCGACGCTCCTTTACCCCACAGAGTTGATCACCGGGATCACTCCCCAGGAGACCATGGTGCTCCTCTTCGACCGGCCCGTCTCTCTGATGGACAGCGCGGTCCACCTCGTCAAAGCACGGGACGCCGGGTACTGTACCCCTGCCTGTACCGGGAGCTGCGCAGGGGGACGCTGCTTCATTCCCGAGGTGGACGAGGCCTTCCTCTCAGATGCCTCCAGCGGCCAATTGACGAACAGCCGACAGGCCGCGACCACCCCCGTGGAGGCCTGGACCTCTGTTGATCGGCTCTTTGTCCGCCCGGCCCTGGGCTCCTTCACCCCCGAGACCGTCTATCAACTGGTTCTCACTCCCCGCATTCTCGATGCAAAGGGGATGCCGCTGAGGGATCCCGACGGTACCCCCAGAGCCTTCGCCCTCACTCTCCTGGTGGGTCCCGAGACCCGCTTTGGACCGGACCTGATCCTGCGCTATCCGGATTTGGGAGCCCGACGCATCCCCCTCAACCTCTCATGGCTCATCCTTGAGTCCTCAGAACCCCTCGGACACCTCCCCTCACTCTCTCTGGCCCTCTACGCACCCAAAGAGGGGGAACTCATCCCCCTCGAACTGGAACGCAGGAGCATCTGTGGCGAGACCGCCGCAGACTGTCTGATCCTTCACCCCGGGAGCTCGCTGCAGCCCGAAAGGTCCTACAGTCTCAAGGTGCTTACCGATACGACCCTCCCGTCCGGCGGCCTTCTCCCCTCCTGGGTCGAGCAGCCGTGGTTCACCACGGGGGAGATCACCTGGGCCTTCCCCATCACTCTCTCGGAACCCGAGACCGGCGAAGTAACCGGGTGTTTCCACGTCTCGTGGGAAGCCTCGGGGGAGGCGCTTTACGACCTTGTCCTGGAGAACGGCGCCGTTGACCGGCGCTTTTTCGGATTGCGAGGCCCCTTTGAGACTGCGGTCACCCACTCGAAGGCCTTTCGTCTGAGGGCACAGGGTGTTGACGGATCCGTTGTGACGACCCGCTGGTTCGAGCCGTCGAGCCAGACGATCTCTCCCGGTGTCGTCATTACCGAGGTTTATGCCAATCCTGTGGGTGCAGAGCCGACCCAGGAGTACATCGAGATCCAGAACGCGGGCCCGGCCTGCGTGGACCTGGAGGGGTGGCGCATCACCGACGATCTTGAAGAGGAGGGGGATCTCCTGCCCTCCTACACCCTGGCCCCGGGGGCCCGGGCCCTCATCGTCGGCTCCACCTTTCGCCAGACCTTGGAAGACCCCTTCCCTGAGGATCCCCAACAGTTGATCTCCCTTGCGAACGGGCTGGTGAAGGGGGGCATGGGCAACAGCGGCGAGCCGCTCTATCTGTTTGACTCCGGAGGGACGCTGTCGAGCCGATACGGCGGGTGGGGAGATTTCACGGGGCGTGACGGGCAGTCCATGGTTCGGACCATGTCAATGGCATGCGACATCCCTGAGAGCTGGAGCTTCTCCACTCCCTCTCCGGGACAGTGAGATCAACTCTGGTGTTCAATAAGCCACTTCTCTGTGTCCAGGGCAGCCTTGCAGCCCGAACCCGCGGCGGTGATGGCCTGCTTGTACAGCGGATCCATGACGTCACCGGCGGCAAAGACCCCTGGAACGTTGGTAGAGGACGTCTTGCCCACTGTGTCGATGAACCCCTTCTCGTCGAGGGTGACCTGATCCTTGAAGAGATTCGTCGCAGGGATGTGGCCGATGGCGACAAACATGCCTGTGACGGCGATGGTCTTGAGGGCGCCGGTCTTCAGGTTCTTCAGGGTGATCCCCTCGAGACCGTCCTTGTCCGGTTCACCCACCAGATCGGCCACGACACTGGCCCATTCGAAGCGGATCTTCGGATGGTTCAAGGCCCTCTCCTGCATGATCCTGGAGGCACGCAGACTGTCACGACGGTGAACGATGGTGACGGTCCGTGCGTGGTGCGTCAGAAAGAGGGCGTCCTCAAGGGCGCTGTCGCCACCACCGATTACGGCAACATCCTGATCTCGGAAGAAGAATCCGTCACAAACGGCACAGGCACTCACCCCCTGCCCCTTGAGCTTCGCCTCATTGTCCAGCCCGAGGTATCGGGCCGTTGCGCCCGTGGCCAGGATGACGGCACGGGTGCGTATGGCCACGTCACCGGTAATGGTGAGAATCTTGGGGTCCCCCGTGAGGTCGAACCGCTCCACGTTCTCAAAGATGAACCGGGTCCCGAAGCGGGTCGCCTGGTTTTTAAGATCCTCAATGAGCTGCGGCCCGAGGACCCCCTCGGGATACCCGGGAAAATTCTCGACGTCGGTCGTTTCCATGAGCTGTCCCCCCGAAGGGAAGCCCTCGATGAGGAGGGGCTCGAGCCCGGCGCGGGCGGCATAAATTGCGGCCGTCAGCCCTGCGGGACCACTCCCGACGATGACGACGTTCTCCAGTTCCCGAATAGTATTGTCAGCCATTATATTTTCCTTTCAACAGGTTGAGTACTTTTTCTCCGCCTTTGGGCGTGTCAATGGTCACAATATGGTTCTCAAACCCTGGTGGTCAAGTCCGGCCATGACGTTTTCTCTCAGGCTCGGGGAGTATCGATATGAAATCCGGTTTACTCTTCTTCCTCTTCCTCCTTGCGGGCTGTGCCTCCCCAGAGCGTTTTCCCGCCCGGGATGGGTATCACCTGCGTTCGCTCGAATCCAGGGCCCGACAGTTGCGTGGGTTGCGTATCAGCCTCGCACAGTGCACTTCCTCCTCCCGATGTGAACAGCTCCTGAAGCGATTCTCCCGTGTTCGTCTCCTGGCGATCCGCCAGCTCGCCGCCGCCCGCAGGGAGTCCTCCTCCCGTTTGTATTCATATTTTGAAGACTTCCGGGCGCAACTGGACAGACCTCTCCATCGCGCACGGGGCCTGCCCTTTCCCCCGCCGCCATGAATTTTCCCGTCTCTTTTTTCTCCGGTTTTCCACAGGGGAACATGGTGGTATATAGTCTGTCCCCACCCCTCCGGGGAGAACACGAGGAACGTCAACATGCAGCGTCTCATCCCCTTCGTCCTGATCCTCACCCTTGGCCTTGGCTGCAAGGAAAAAGCCCCGACCCCCGAACCCGTCGAAAGCAAGGCACCCATGACCCGACCCCGTCCACTGGGGCTCATGAAGTCCAGGTCACTCAGAAGATCCATGAAGAAGATCATAGAAGAGGACTTCACCCGCGTCCCCGTTGCCTCGGTCCTCGAACACTTGAAGCAAAGCCACAGCCCCGGTCTCGATCGGGCAATCCAGGTCTTCAAGGCCCAGCCTGTCAAGGCCGTCAAGGCCCTTACGCCGCTTCTGGAGAGTCCAAATGTGTTGACGCGCATCAACAGTGTCAGAATACTGGGATATTTGGCACCTCATTCACAGGCCGCCCTGGGTGATCTTCTCATTCGACTCGACAAGGAGCCCAATACCAAGACCCTCTCCATGGTCATCGACACCCTCCGCCTCATCGCACCGCATACCCCATCCCTGGAGAAGCGCCTCGTAGAGCTCCTCGCCTCCCCCTCACCCCTGGTGGTCTGGCAGTCCGTAAAAACACTCGGGGCCTTTGGCAAGAAGGCCTCCGGCGCGGTGGACGCGCTGAAAAAACAGTTGACCTCAAAAGAGAACTACATTCGCCTCGAGGCTGCAAACGCACTGTGGAAGATCTCGGGTACCATGAAAGGGTTCAGCGACATCGCCAGGGACCTCGATGATTCCGATCGCAATTTCAGAAAGAAGTTCATCGTCATCCTCTCTGAGCTTCCCCCTGAGCAACCCCTGGTGGTGGATCTGCTCATCAAGGCCCTGGAGGACCCGTCGGTCGCGAATCGGCGGCAGGCTGCCATAGCGCTGAAGAAACGGGCCGCCTTCGCCCGAAAGGCCCTTCCCGCGCTCAAAAAGGCCACCACCCACAAGGATTACTCTCTGCGGAAATACGCCACTGATGCCATCGCCGCCATCGAGAAGATCCCCTGAA
>QKIM01000060.1 GCA_003249585.1 Deltaproteobacteria bacterium | reverse complement strand
ACGGAACCCATGCTACTAAATCGGCTGCACTTCTAACAGATGGCCGGGCGCCACCGATTGGGAGGCTGCAGTTCGGTTGCATTGATGGTTCAGGGGCGGACGACACTGAGTGTTCAAGAACGTGATCGTTCAGGTGTTGTTTTTTCCCGCGATCATGGCTCTGCCTGCGTAGCCGAAGGCGCCCAGGGCGTGGGTGGGGACGTGCCACGTGCCGATGGCCTGTCCTGCCGCATGGGCGGCAAACTTCGCGGCGTCGGAGGTGACCTCCCGGGCGGCGGCATGCGCATCGAGGGAAAGCGTCCGAACCTCCTTCATGCTGAGCGCCCGATCCTCTTCGGCCCATGCCCGTATGGCATCGATCGCCCTGCGCGGACGCAGGTCCCCGGGCCGCTCCTTTTCAAAATACTTCAGCACTCGCTCGGCTTCTTTCGCCGCCTTCAGGCCAAAGAGCTTGTGGTAGTACGAATCGCGCCACGACGTACTGTCTTTGGGTTTGGGTGTTTTCATCATGGACCTTCATCCCCTGGTCGGCCCAGGGTGCTGTCCCGTGCAGGTGTCTTTGGGACCTTCACTCCTCATAGTAGAACGCCTTGCACCAGGTGTACGCTCTGCCCAGGGATGCACACCAATCGGGGAACGGCTCCGGGGGCTGGATACGGCAGTAGGTTCTCCAGTCGGTGATCAGCGAGCTAAAGTACGTGCATTCGGACTTGAGGCCATCTCTCACGCTTGCGTTGGTGATCCGGCCGGCCAGGGCCACCGCGCGATCCAGATCCAGCATGCACGCCTCGGGGTCACCGAGGAAGATGCCCTCGGAGAGATGGTGGCAGTCGTAATCAACCCCGTCTATGTAGGCATTCGCCCGCCGGACCAAGGCAACCTGATCCGCCGGATCGAGCTGCAGCGCCCAGTCGAGCTCTGCGGGATCCTGCTCCAGAACGCCAAGCCACCGGTGGGGCGCTGCATCCTCGGGGCGATCGTCGACCCACTGCCGCAGGGTCGGGAGCACAAGCCCATTGAGAAGAGGGTGGGGGATCAGGCTGTGGACGGTGGGATTCGCCAGGTGGATCCCCATCAATTGGTCCACAAACGCGGTCCTGCGCTCGGCTGGCCAGGCCTTTGCCTGGGAGAGGAACGCCGCAAGCGAGGTGAAGGCCTCCCTGCGCAGGCCGGACTCCTGAAGCGCACAGTACTCCCTGAAGAGGGGGTACGTTGCCTCGCTGCCGTAGTGCTCGGCGATGGCCTTGAGCCCTTCGAAATGGGATTGTCCCCAGTACCACATCAGTTCATCGTTCCCGCGTGAGACCCCTGTTGGCGGACCGTACAGATGGCGCGGGCTTGGCCCCGCAAAGCACCTGACAGCCAGGCCCGTCGACTGCAGCGCCTCGTCATCTGGTTTTTTCGTAATCCCAATAGCTGTCGAAGAAGGCTTCATGCATCATTTCACCATCTTCGTCATCTTCTTGTTTGGGCGAAAGAGAAACCCCCTCCCATTCGTCGAGGTCACTTGAATCTGGGTCAGTTACTCCGTCCATGAGAGAAAGCAGGTGGAATACAGGGTAAGAGCACGCATCTCTTATGAGTTTTATTAATCCTGTTTTTGCATCTTCCGACAGATTCAACTTCTTCAGCGCCGTTAGCTCTGAATCCGTGAATCCAGCGTTCGGGGGATAGCCCACCTCCGGAGACGTCAGGTTCGAAATCGAATCCTCTGCTGCCGCTTCGATCGCAGCATGCGTTTCAAGCAGGAGTGAATGTATTATTTTCTCTTCCATTATTACCTCTTCAGGGATGTTGGTCTACCGAGCTGGGGAGGCTCCATGGAGCGCCACATTCTTTCAATTCGCCCACCTACGGCCGTTTCGATTCTCCATCGTTCAAGTTCACCCAGCGGTGCTGCCCCTGGATTGGCGCCTTTTCAGGTAGGTCGCCCGGATCCAGGTCCAGTTCAGGATGATGTGGAGCACAAGGGCCGCCGCCAGCACCACCCCTCCACCCTTATGGAACAGTTGAAAGGCCTCCCTGGACATGCTGCGCCCAAACATTCCGGTCAGCATCTGATTCACGAGGAGGAGAATAAGTAGCGGGTTCAGGATCTTCAGCATCGTATTGCGGTTCATGACACACTCCTTCTTTGGGCGATGTTCGTCCCGCAGTATAGACCATGCACCCGGAACGTCCAGAGCGCAGTGCAGGAAAAGCAGACGGAGCTCAGCAGGACCGTGTGCAGCGTCACGCTCCCTTCCCTCGCCGCTGGCTCGTCGCGCTGGCGAATGGGCGCCTTCCACTGCCTGAGAGAGCTGGTCGCGGGAAACTGTACAAAGGTGTAAGGTGTGAAGGCGGAGGACAAATCGGTAACTGGGCACGGAGGGCGTTGTCAATTTGATGCTTGACTTTCAATTGACAAGACGGGGTTCTATGGTGACGTAATGACAGCATAATGAGGAGTGTTCAAATGTTTCGGAGAGCCATTGAATCGTATTTGGAACAGATCGCCCCAAAGTATCGCTGTATTACCCTCATCGGTCCACGTCAGTCGGGGAATACGACCTTGGCCCGTAAATGTTTTCAGGATT
>QKIM01000630.1 GCA_003249585.1 Deltaproteobacteria bacterium | reverse complement strand
CTTCTTCTCGATCTTGCCGCCCACGAGGGGAATCTTGACCTCGATGCCCATGTCGTTGACCAGCTCGGCGTCGGAGCCCTTCTCGTTGATTTTCAGGTTGCCGCTGATGTTCACCTTGCCGCCCATGGGGTGGTTCAGCGTCCAGGTGGCGGTCCGGGCCTTGAGATCCCACTTGTAGTGATAGATCCAGTTCTCGGTCTTGTTCTTGTTGACGCCGGTGATCCCGACTTCGTATTCCGTGGTCGTGATGTCGTACTCGAGCTTGGCCTCGGAGCGGGACTTCTCCGTCACTTTCGCCTCGATGGAGCCGTTGGCCTTGCTCTTGGCGTTCTCGAAGGCCGCATCCGTCAGGATGGCGAGGAGCTTGTCGGCGGGCACGTTCACGGTCAGGGTCTTATGTAATTTCTGCATGTTATAAATCTCCAATGATGGTTGGGTGTTTGAATCAACCGGCTCAATCTACTCAAATTCCCACGCAAAGTAAACTCTGTGCAGCAGGAAATTTGCCCCCTCCCCGGGTGGCAAAGGGACCAGTGGAGACCGCGAAAAGGGGTTCCAGCCGAGGAGGGCATGTGGACCGCACATGCCTGGGGCCCCTTCGTGCGCCTCTCCGGTCAGAGCTCCCCGAGGGGCTGAACCTGCAGGCTGTTCTCCAGCTCCTGATAGGAGAGGATGACGATGTCCGGCACCTCCAGCACCAGGATCTGCCGGAGGTATCGCCGCACCTCCATGGAGGCGAGCACCACCAGGGGCGCCTCCTCCCGGAAACTGGCCCGGATCTTCCGGGCACGCGCCTGCAGCTCCATGGCGACCTCGGGGTCGAGGGAGAGGAAGGAGCCACGGTCTCCCCGGGTGATCCCGGCACGGATCTCGTCCTCGGTGTACTGGGAGGCGAGGTACACGGGGAGCGTACGCTCCATGGCATAGGGGCCGCACACCTCCCGGCGCAGCTCCATACGCACATACTCCGCGAGCAGGACCGGATCCCCCTCGCGGGGAATCCAGTCCCCCAGGGCGGCGACGATACGATCCATGTGGCGCAGCGAGACGCCCTCCTCGGCCAGCCGTTTGAGCACGGCGGTGAGCAGCGGGAGGGTCACGGGCTCGGGGACCAGGGTCTCCACCAGCGCGGGGTGGGTCTTCTCCAGGGCCCTGAGCAGGATCTGGGACGTCTCCATGTTCACGAGCTCCCCGAGATTCCGGCGGATGACCGTCCGGAAATGTCTGGCCATGAGCGCGGAGGGCTCGAGGACCGTTGCGTCGCTGTCGTAGAGCTCCTCCTCGAGGCTCTGGGGGAACCACCACCACTGCTCTTCAAGGCTCCAGGACACCCGCGCCCCGTCGGCGGGCAGATCCCCGCCACCCCGGACGGCCAGCATGCCGCTGCGCACCTTCCCGCTCCCCACGGGCTGTTCGAAGAGCAGGAGCCGGTAGGACGCCACCGACAGCGACGCGTTGACACGCACCTTGAGCGGCGGGACCACCACCCCGGACTCCCAGTAGATGCCTGACCTCGCCTCACCGAGGAGCTCTTCGGAGAAGTGCACGCCCTCGGGATGCTCAGAGTCCGCCAGCGCTGCGAGATCCGGGGAGACTTCCATGGTCAGGGGTTCCACCAGGGGCAGCGGCAGGGCCCCCTCCTCCCGTGCGGTCTGGCGCCTGGGCTCGGGGAGGACGGCGCCGATGACCTGCTGCTTGCGCCGCCGGGCCTCTTCCATGGTGAGCCGCCGGTGGTGCCGCCATCCGACCCAGGCCATGAGCGCGCCCAGCGCCATGAAGGGCACGGTGGGCATCCCCGGCACGAGGCCCATGAAGAGGAGGAGCACGCCGACCACCACCAGGGCGAAGGGCTGGGAGACGATCTGGCGTCCGATGTCGCCCCCGAGGTTCGTCCCCTCCTCCTCCGAGGCGACCCGCGTGATGATGAACCCGGCGCTCAGAGAGATGAGGAGGCTGGGGATCTGGGAGACGAGCCCGTCGCCCACGGTGAGGACCGCGTAGGTGGCCACGGCCTCTGAGCCGGACATGTCCATCTGCCCCATGCCTACGGCCAGTCCGCCAACGATGTTCACCATGGTGATGATGAGGCCGGCGATGGCGTCGCCCTTGACGAACTTCATGGCGCCGTCCATGGCGCCGTAGAGCTGGGACTCGCGGTGGAGGGCCCGGCGGGCGCGCTTGGCCTCCTCGTGGCTGATGTGGCCGGACCGCAGCTCGGCGTCGATGGACATCTGCTTGCCGGGCATGGCGTCGAGGGTGAAGCGTGCCGCGACCTCGGCCACGCGCTCGGAGCCCTTGGCGATGACGATGAACTGGATGAGGGTCAGGATGAGGAAGACCACGGCCCCCACGACCACGTTCCCGGAGACGACGAACTGCCCGAAGGAGTCGATGACCGAGCCCGCGTCGGCCTGCAGCAGGATCAGTCGGGTGGAGGCGACGTTCAGTCCCAGCCTGAACATGGTGGAGACCAGCAGAAGGCTGGGGAAGGTGGCGATCTTCAACGGCTCGGTGATGTACAGCGACACCAGCAGCAAGGTCGCGGCGATCCCGATATTGAAGGTCAGGAGGACATC
>QKIM01000138.1 GCA_003249585.1 Deltaproteobacteria bacterium | reverse complement strand
AACTCCCGGACGCGTAGGAGAGGCTGCTGTTGCACGGCGGGGCCATACAGCACCCGTACGACTCGGTCGCGTGCTGGAAGGTCGTGACCGCGGCGATGACGTTGGAACTCATGTCCAGCACCTCCACGAGGAAGATGTCGTCCACGAACCAGTTCTCCCCGCCGAAGGCGCTCCCAGAAAGGCTGACCGAAGAGACATCGCTTCGGCTGAAGCAGCGCATGATCTGGTGGACCATCACTCCGGGACCGGGACACTCGGGGCCGCCGACCACGAGCCCGTCGATGAGGACGTCTTCCCAGAGCCCATTCTGGGCCAGGAAATCACTGGTGGAGGCCAGGGGCACGTAGGGGGTCACCTGGATGGACTGGGCCTGATCGAGGTTGTAGCAACTCACGGCCCCCGTGATGGACTGCCCGCCAAGGACCTGGAGCATGGCCAGGGAGTTGGACCGGTCAATGCGACATTCGGGACCATCCCCATAATAGAGCAGAGCCCCCAGCTCGACCGTTTCCTGATCGGAGATCACCGTCGCGGCATACCGGATCTCCTGTTGCCCCACGCTCATGGTGATGGGGATCTGATTATTGAAGGGCTGGGGCGGGGAAAAGGGCACCCCGTCGAGGGTGAAGGACGCCTGATCCACAGAGAGGTTCGCCGTGGAGGTCCAAAGCGTCCCGACTCCCGCCGAGGGAGGGGTGGTGACATCCACTATGACACTGACGGTGATTTCGGTGCCCACCTCGAGATGCGCCCCAATCTCGTCACCGTTGCCATCGAGAATATAGACCGTTGTCCCCGTGCGGGCATCGGGAGTCTCGGTGCAACTGTTGGTGTTGTTGGTGTTGTTGGTGTTGTTGGTGTTGTTGGTGTTGTTGGTGTTGTTCGTGCTGGTCGTGTTGTTCACGTTGCTCGTGTTGTTCACGTTGCTCGTGTTGTTCACGTTGCTCGTGTTGTTCACGTTGCTCGTGTTGTTCACGTTGTTGAACACGTTGTTGTCGTCTTTGGTATCAGCGCATCCCCAGAGTGTCAGTATGCCGAGGAACACCAGCGTTGTCATCCGCCCGACGAGAGCAGGTCCGAGGTTCTTAAACTGTCTGCGTTGCATGGTCCCTTTTCCTTGCCTGCGCCCCAAAGCTGGACGCCGCTGTTTGTCTATACCGACACAGTTTGATCCCAACAGGCCCCCTTGTCAACTGCCCGCCAACATTTCCTTTGCGCGAAGCGGAAAGTTGTGACCAAATGCCCTCATGATGCCCGCTCCTCCCGCCTCCGCCCCCCTCCCCGTCCTTGAGGTTCTTGATGATGTTCGGGGCGCGCTGGCTCGCAACGCCTGCTGTCTGCTCTCGGCATCTACCGGCGCAGGCAAGACGACGGCCCTCCCTCTGGCACTTCTTCAGGAGCCCTGGCTCAAGGGGAAGCGGATCGTCATGCTGGAGCCGCGTCGGATCGCCGCCCGCAGAGCTGCACAATACATGGCCGCGCAACTGGGAGAGGAGCCGGGCGAGACCATCGGCTACCACATTCGCAACGACAGGGTGGCCTCACCACGAACCCGTCTCCTCGTCGTGACCGAGGGCATTCTCACCCGCATGATCCAAGCGCGGCCTGACCTGGACGAGATCGCGCTGTGCATTTTCGATGAATTCCATGAGCGGAGCATCCACGGAGATCTGGCGCTGGCGCTCTCCCTGGAGGTCCGGGAGGTGCTGCGTCAGGACCTTCGCCTCCTGGTCATGTCCGCTACCCTCGAGACCGAGGGGCTCATGTCCGTGTTGCCCGATCCCGTCCTGGTGAAAAGCCAGGGGCGCGCCCACCCCGTCTCGGTCGAGTACCGCCCCATCCCTTCCACGGCCGCCGCTTCCGCGGGAGTCTTCGGCCGGGAGGTGTCAAACGTGATTCGAGAAGAGATGGCAAAGACGACCGGGGATGTTCTGGTGTTTTTGCCTGGAGCGCAGGAGATCCGCAGGACACAGGAGGCGCTGAACGCCTGGCTGCCCGGCTCGGCCTACCCTCGCACCCTGGTGGCCCCTCTCCATGGCACGCTGGGGTCCATCGACCAGGACACCGCCGTGGCGCCCTCGCCTCCGGATCGCCGGAAGGTGGTGCTCGCGACCAACATCGCAGAGACCAGCCTCACCATAGAGGGGATCACCGTCGTCATTGACACCGGTCTTGAGCGGTTGGCGTACTTCAACGCCGACACCGGCCTGGACCAGCTGGACACCGTGATCCTCTCGGAACAATCGGCGCAGCAGCGACGGGGTCGTGCCGGTCGCACCGGCCCGGGGCGGTGTGTCCGGCTGTGGAACGAAGCCCGCCAGCTCCCGCCGCGCCGCAGACCCGAAATCCTCCGTTCGGACCTCACCCAGCTGGTTCTGGAGCTCGCCCTTTGGGGAACCACCGATCCCGAGACCATGGCGTGGATCGATCCGCCCCCTGAGCCGGCTGTCGACGCATCCCGCAGCCTCCTTCGGCTCCTCGGAGCCCTTGATAGAGACGGCAGGATCACCCCCCGCGGCACCGAGCTGGCGAATGTGGGGCTCCATCCGAGGCTGGGCCACATGCTCCTCGCCGCCGTCC
>QKIM01000038.1 GCA_003249585.1 Deltaproteobacteria bacterium | reverse complement strand
CAGGGAGGCCAGGGCGTCGGCCAGCCGGCGCACCTTGCCGATGGCGGCGATGCGGATGGCCGTCGGATACACGTCGTTGGTGGACTGCGACAGGTTCACGTGGTCGATGGGGTGGACGAGGTCGTACCGGCCCTTGGGGTGCCCCAGGATCTCCAGAGCCACATTGGCGATAACCTCGTTGACGTTCATGTTGGCGGACGTGCCCGCGCCACCCTGCAGCGCGTCGGTGACGAAGGCGTCATCGTGCTCTCCCGCCAGGAGACGGTCGCAGGCAAAGATGACGGCGTCGGCCACGTCCGGGTCCAGCGCGCTGATGGTCTTGTTGGCCATGGCGCAGGCCTTCTTCACCGTGAGCATCGCCATGATCAGATCGGAGTGGACGGGACGCCGGGCACACTGGAAATTCTGAGAAGCCCGGGCGGTGTGCACGCCAAAATAGGTGTCGTCTGCCAGTGTCACGCTGCCCAGAGCGTCGGATTCTGTTCGTGCCATGTCGATAGCCCGGAGACCTTTCCGTGGAGTCGCCGAAAGGGGAACATGCCTGCGCGGAACGGGGAACGTCTCCGAACCGTCGGGTCTGGGCTCAGAATAGGACAAAATGAGGGAAAGTCGAGCGCGTTGACATTTTCATGGGCATCGGGCGGCCAGAGAGGCCACTCCCCTACCGTTCCCTTCTGGTAAAAGGGATTCTAAACAATGAAGTTTCCTTTTTTATCGATTGACTTGCCCTTCGGGCTCGGTCAATGTGATGAAAGGCTGATGATCTATACAATACGGGAGTCCACCATGAGGAACATTCTTGCGGTTCTGGTTCTGTTGGTTTTGTGGGGCTGTGACGAGAAGAACACTGGCTCTGAAACATGCGGTGACGGCGTGATCGATATCGGGGAGGATTGCGATGGGAGCGACCTGGGTGGAAAGACCTGCGCCAGCCTCGGGTACCATGGGGGGAATCTGAGCTGTGACAGCTCATGCAAGATCATCATCTCCCAGTGCGAAGCCGAGGGAAGATGTGGCGATGGCATTGTCCAGGCCCAGTATGCCGAACAGTGCGATCCTGCGCAGACCCAGGAAGATTGTGGAACACTAGGATACGGTGAAGGTACCGCGCTGTGCGACGAGAACTGCCGGTGGGACCTGTCTGCGTGCAGCCAGGCCTCCTTTTGTGGCGACGGTGTCATCGAGGGCCACGAGGATTGCGAGGGGACGAACCTGGGTGAGGCGACCTGCGTCACCCTCGGATACTACGGCGGGACCCTCCTGTGCGGGGATACCTGCATGTTTGACGTCTCGGCCTGTGCGGACAATGGCAAGTGTGGAGACAGTCTGATCCAGGCCGGTGACGGTGAGGAGTGCGACGGGGCAAAACTCAATGGCGAGACCTGCGAATCACTGGGATACTATGGTGGATCC
Organism: Deltaproteobacteria bacterium; assembly: GCA_003249585.1. GTDB lineage: Bacteria > Myxococcota_A > Polyangia > HGW-17 > HGW-17 > SZUA-580. Next base: position 1,170 of record QKIM01000038.1, on the reverse strand, counting down.
CTCTCCTGTGGTGAGGATTGCCGTTTCGATCTGGCCTTCTGTTCTGCCGTGGGCAAGTGTGGGGACGGGCAGATCCAGAGCGCCTTCGGCGAGACCTGTGACAGCACAAACTTTCTCGGAGTGACCTGTGCGCAGCTGGGTTATTATGGCGGTGATCTCCTGTGCACCGATTCGTGCGCTCTGGACATCACTCCGTGTCAGGACGAAGGGAAATGTGGCGATGGCCTTGTGCAGGAAGCCTACGGAGAGTCGTGCGACGGTGCCGACTTCAACGGCGTCACGTGTGAAAGCCTCGGGTATCATGGTGGGATCCTTACCTGCTCCTCTGCCTGTGAAATGGATACAGCGCCCTGTGTGGAAACCGGGAGCTGCGGGGATGGGGTGGTTCAAGCCGGTTGGGAGACGTGTGACGGCTCCAATCTTTTGGGGAATACCTGCGAGAGTCTGGGGTATTACGGCGGGACTCTGGACTGTGCGGGCGACTGTTCTTTTGACCTTGCTTCCTGCGCCGCGCAGGGGCGATGTGGCGACGGCATTATCCAACCGGACTTCGGCGAGGTCTGCGATGATGGCAACACCACGGATGATGATGGTTGCGACAGTGACTGCACCCCATCGGAGATTATCATATGCAAGACACTGCCGCCACTGACCGGTGGTGTCTGCGAGACGACCGCCGGTGATGAGTACCTGCTCATTACCGGGGATATTCTAGCACCGAATACCGTGCTCAAAGGTGGGGAGGTGCTGGTCGACAGTACTGGAGAGATCATTTGTGCCGCATGTGACTGTGCAAGCCTGGCCCCGGGGGCGACGCGGGTCACCTGTCCGCAGGGCGTCGTTTCTCCTGGGCTCATCAACAGCCACGACCATCTGACCTATTCAATCAATTTCCCATACTCAGACACCGGGGAGCGGTATGAGCACCGGCATGAATGGCGCAGAGGGCTCAACGGCCATACCCAGATTGTCACGACCTCTCCAGGAAGTTCGCAGACCGTTCAGTACGGAGAGATCCGGCAGATGATTTCGGGAACGACATCCATCATCGGGTCCGGCGGCTATGAAGGTTTTCTGCGCAATCTTGATCGCACCACCACCTACCAGGAGGGCCTTGATCTGTTTCAGGTTCAGATCAGTACGTTCCCGCTCGGTGACTCCGGTGGTGTT
>QKIM01000233.1 GCA_003249585.1 Deltaproteobacteria bacterium | reverse complement strand
CGTGAGATACTATGGAGTGACGGCCCGGGTGTAGTGCCCCAGGTGTGGCAACCCCCTGGTCCTCAACGGCCCTTTGCTCAAGGTAGACTGCCCCAGTTGCACGTCCCGGATCGAGTTTCCCCAGATCATGTGGACCCAGTTGCTCCATCGGCACTACGAAGAAGACCCTCCGGCGACCATCGGCAATCCTTCAGGCGCAGCCAGGGAAGCGGGGGGATTCTCCCTCAAGTTCAGCATCCGCACGTTCCTGCCGCGCTGCCGGAAATGCGATGCGGCCTTCACCCCCGATATAATCCCCGCGGAGCTCGATGGCATCATGTACTGTCCTCAGTGCGCCACGGAGCTCGATGTTCATCCCGCCCCGGCCTGGTTGACGGCGTTCTATCCCGGTTGCAGGCAGCTAATCGGCGCCGAGCGTGAGCCCGACTTCGATTCGGCCTGCGGTGGTCGCGGGAAGACACCCTCCATTGTGGACACGAAAAGCCTGAAGGAGGAGCGTCAGCCTATCGACATGCAGTGCACGCGGTGCGGAGGGACCCTCTCCATCGGAGTGCACGACACCCGGGTGACGACCTGCCACTTCTGCAAGACGGAGTTCTTCATCCCCGATGCCGTCTGGGTCCGGCTCCACCCGGTGCGGACCGTCGAAGAGTGGTTTCTGCGCTTCGACGGCCCCTCGCCCAGGCAGCTGCGCGAACAGCACCTGGCGCCACAGAGGCTGAACGAGGCGGCCCGGACCAGTGCCAAGCAGGAAAAGGTGGATGCCGAGAGACGCCGGCTGCGGAAAGAGCGAGGGCCAGTGGTCGCGGCGCTGCATCAAAGAGCACAAAAATACAATAGAGTATGGTTTATCAGTATTGCCGCGTATCTGTTCATTGTGGGACTGAGTCCCCTGTTTGTTTCCACCAGGAACGCTGCATGGCTCTTTGGTTTTTTCATCATGGGAATATTCACGGTCACCTGCGCCTGAGAGCCATGTATTTGTATTCGAGGGCTGCCGCTGTCCTCCTCGATGGGTTCGACACGGGGTGGGGATATGTGTATTTTCCAATGATACTGCCTGTATTAGGCATCGTAATTGTCCATTCCATCTTCGAGGACGAGGTGCTCAATGGCATCCCCAAGGCCTTCCATGAAAAGACCTGGACCGCTTCAGATGGACATTGGCTTGATGGGACGCAGCTGGGGCGAAACTACTTCGTCCATATCAACATGTCCGCTATCCTGTACCAGGTTGCGATTCTCATGACCGTTGTATCGCTTGTGTTTTAATGAGAATAGATGGGAGTCAGTGGTTCTTGCGGGTTATCATAGGCAATCGGCCGAAGGCGCGGGAGACGGACCAGGTCTGGAGCTCGCCCTTTGTGGAGTGGAACTCCAGGGTGTCTCCCTTTTGCCCCATGCGCAGAAGGAAGGTGTGCGTGCCGTCCAGGGTGATGCGGGCCAGCATCTGGTTTTTCGCCATGGTGTTCACGTCGTGCCCAGGGACGATGCCCCGCAGCCACGCCACGGTGTACGTGCCACGGTGTTTCGTGAAGAAGGGGAAGCGTTTTTTGACAGTCGCCGAGGGTGCGGCCTTCGGAGCAGGGACGAAGAGGGTCTTCCCCGAGATCAGGCGCAACCTGCCCAGGTCCTTCGTCCGCTCCTTCACCGCGTAGTCGCCGCTCACCAGATGCCCGAGGGTGAGTATGGCGGGCTGCTTCACCTGGCCGCAGCGGGGAAACTCCCCGTGGCAGAACTTCATGATGGAGAAGGGGTGGTCCTTCCAGGACGGGGAATACTTGAACACCATGGTGGCCGTGGAGCCGTTGACGTAGTCGGGGCTGTCCACGCCGGTCATGTGCCACAGGTGCTTCTCCAGCTTGAAGCCATCGGAGAGGGTGAGGACCGCCTTTTCAATGACGTGGGTGAGGGCGTCGGGACGCACGCTCTTGGGATCCACCTGGTAGGTTACGGTCCCCACGGCAACGCCCCAGGCGCCCGGGAGCTTGTCGATTTCGGCCTTGGAGTGGACCACGGGCGGGGCGGGGACCGCGGTGGGCGGCGTGGGCCAGGGCTTTTCACCGGGGGCCAGGGTCAGGGCGTGCACCTTGAAGTAGGTGTAGGCCTGGGCCCGGGGATCGCTGCTGGAGCGGGCCATGCCGCCCACGACCACCACCCGTTTGTTCACGAATTTGAGGTGTTCCGCAGTGTAGCGCATCTCGATGCCGATGCGCTTGCCGTCTGTGGTGTGCACCGTGGCGGCCTGCACGGCCTTGCCGTAGCGGAAGGGGTCGATCTCCAGGTACCCCTCGTAGCGCTGCATGCCCTTGGGGAGGGCGGGCACCTTGGGGGCGGGGGCCTTGGCGTCAGCCCCCGTCTGGGCAGGGCCCGGGCCGTCCACACCGCCGGATTTGGAGGTGCAGGAGCCCGAGAGCAGCGTCAGGAGCGCGAGGAAGGGGACGATGGGGGTGTTCATGCTGGTACCTCCACAGACGGTGTCTAGGGTATCTCTACGGCGTCTACGATGGCACTGTAGAGGAACTTGGGACTTTTCAGATGAGCATACCCGGGACCCCTGCGCAATGCAACCTCCCACCGCCAGGAGTATCTCCGACAAAAAAATCTCGCCGCCACTTCCCTCCACGGAGCCCGTGATGGTACAGTGGGGGGCGAAAAAGAAGGAGCGCCCATGAAACTGCGTCCCGTGAATATCCTCGTTCCATTGCTCATGAGCCTGTCGCTGTTCTCCTGTGATGACGACCAGGGGAGCGCCGACTACAGCGAGGTGGACTACAGTGTCCAGATCCCCGCCCCGGCGTCGGGGACCTCCGACGGCGCCTGGGATCCCTGCGAGTTTCCCCAGGCGATGCCGGCGCGTCCGGTGGTGGAGCTGCCCGAGATCCCCGACATCGACTACAATGTGGACCTCATGGAGTGGGGCATCTACAGCGACGGGACCCACGCCACGGAGACCACCCAGGGCCTCCAGGGCGTCATCGACCAGGTGGCCGAGGCAGGTGGCGGGTACATCCACCTCCCCACGGGGACCTACCTCGTGGGCATCGACACCCAGGACGGCGGCTACTATTGGGCCGACTCCATAAGGCTGCGCAGCGGCACGGCCCTGGTCATGGACGAGACCACCACGCTGAAGCTCATCGAGAGCGAGGCGCCCGCCTACTGCGTGGTCAGCGTCGGCGCCCAGGAGGATGTGGCCATCATCGGCGGGACCATCGAGGGAGACCGGATGACCCACGACTACAATACGGGCTCCACCCAGGAGGAGAGCCACGCGGTGTGCGTGGACAACCTGAGCAGTCGGGTGCTCATCGACGGCGTGACCCTGCGGGACGCCGGGGGTGACGGCGTGCTCATCCTGGGCGGCTCGGCAGCCTCGGGGGAGACCACCAGCCACGTCACCGTGCGCAACTGCGACATCGACAACAACCGGCGGCAGGGCATCTCCGTCGTGGGTGGCTCCTCGATCAACATTGAGAACAACCACATCCACAACACCCGCGGCACGGCCCCGCAGTTCGGCATCGACATCGAGGGACAGGGGCGGGACGACCACGACATCATCATCCGGGGCAACCGGCTCGAGAACAACCGCGGAGGCGGTGTGGTCAACTGCTCCGGACGCAACGTGTGGATCGAGGAGAACGTCTTCGACGAGACCGAGAACGAGGAGGCGGCCATCGACGGCGGCCTCGTCTACTGGAGCGACACCAACCAGGTGGTGCAGGGCAACACCTTCATCCAGAATCTTCCCAACGTCAACGGGCGCTGGATGATCATCACCTACTCCAACTACCGGGAGCGGACCAACCCCTACGGGAACTTCATCCTGGACAACACCTTCCAGACCGGGGGGCTCCACATGATGTACGACTCCCGCTACGTGGTGCGGGGCAACCACTTCACGGATGTGGGCATGCTGGCGACCCACATCAACTGCCTGGAGCTCTTCGACAACGAGATCGAGGGGGAGGTCTCCGAGGCGTACAAGCTGCGGTACGTCAAGGGATACGCCCAGAACAACCAGCTGCAGGGGGAGGCCCTCTCCATTCCCATGGACGCCGATGAACCCTTCACCAACTCCGATCCATCGAGGTGGTAGCCATGAAGACCATGAACATGCTTTGTGTTTGCGCAGTCGTGGTGCTGGGGGCCTGCTCGGGCTCGAAAAAAGAGGCCGGGGGCGAGCGCACCGGGGACCCCTACGTGGTGGACGGCCTCACCTACGGCCCCACGGGCCCCTCATGCCGGGGACTCGCGGGGGACGAGTGCCAGGGCGAGGACTGCTGCGCCAACATCCTGGTCGAGGGCGGGACCTTCCTCATGGGGCGGTCAGCGGACGGCCCCGACGCCTACCCGGCGGCCTCGGACCTCAACGCCGACGAGCAGCGCGCCTCAGCCACGCCGGAGGTCACCGTCACCGTCGGCTCCTTCTACCTGGACAAGTACGAGGTCACTGTCGGGCGGTTCCGGAAATTCATCCAGGCGCGTCACTGGTATCCCACGGACGGCGCGGGGGCGGTCTACGGGGTCGAGAGCACGGGATGGAACAACTTCCAGTGGCTGCTGGCCTCGACCATGGACGAGATGCAGAACATCCTCACCTGCCACGGCGCCTACCAGACCTGGGACAGCGAGAACAACCGGGTCCATGATCACCTGCCCATGAACTGTGTCGCCTGGTTCTACGCCCAGGCCTTCTGCATCTGGGACGGCGGCCGCCTCCCCACGGAGGCCGAGTGGGAGTACGCCGCGGCCGGCGGGGACGAGAACCGCGCGTATCCCTGGGGCAACGAGGCGCCCGACTGCGACCGGGCCTCCATGGCCGGCTGTGAGGGCGACATCCTGCCCGTGGGGAGCAAACCCGCTGGGGCCGGGCGCTGGGGTCATCTGGACCTCGCGGGCAACCTCCAGGAGTGGGTCATGGACACCTACGACGCGTCGCGGTTCAACGATCCCGAGGCCGAGGGGACCAACCCCGTGACCTCGACCTTCGGGTACTGGAAGATGGATCGTGGCGGGGCGTGGTTCGGAACGGCCGGCGCGCTGCGGTCCGCCAGCCGGCACCGGGCCCACTCCAGGAACGGCTTCCCCTCCTCGGGCTTCCGTTGCGCCTACCCCGTCTCCCAGACGACTCCCTGAAACCCCCCACTCCTGCGACCTGTGGTTATTTGCTGCCTGGCCTGAGCACCCAGGTGAAAGAGACTTTGGCGAGGCCGCCCTGCGGTTTGGGGAACGTCCACGTGTTGAGTCGTTTGCAGATGCAGGTGCCTACGGCGGGGTCCTTCAGATGTAGAGAGATTTCACAGGATCTGGGCTTGCCGCTGGGCAGGATCAGGAAGGCGGCGCGCACCATGCCTGAGAGGGTCTTGTCCTTCTTCAGTCCCTCCTGGTAGCAGTGGTGCACTTCCCGTCGGTGCGCGCGGACGACAATGCGGACCTCAAGCGGGTCGAGCTTCCCGAAGACGTTGATCCTGCCATGCTGCACGGTGATGTTCCTGCTCTGAATGCGGCCGACCACGCCGGCCGTCCCGATGACGTTCCTGTCAGGGTTTTGGGCCCGGTCGATGCGGAACTTCAGCGCGGCCTCGGCATCATCGACGATGAGGACGGCGAGTCTGGGGAACATGCAAGTGCCCGCCACCTGGCCCAGCCGCGCGGTCGATGCCTTTGGGATTTCCCGGCGGGTCGGCAGCGGATTCACCAGGGTGCACGCGGATTTCATGGGGGTCCCGGGGAGATCGCGGAGGGCATTCACGACCTTCCAAAGGAGGTGGTAGGGGGTCTTCTTCTCGAGGGTCAAAAGGGCCAGGTCCGGGTAGTCCTTCTCCTCCCTGTTTGCTTTCTGGGCCTCACGCAGAGCCATCCGCAGCTTTTGGACCGCAGGAGCGTCCAGGGGCAGGCCGAGTTTTACCACCGACGGCACTTTCGGCCCGGTCTTTACACCGATGATCCGGGACGTGAGGGAGATGCCCCCGTTGCCCACGTACAGGGCGACGGTCTGGACATGATCGGAGCTGTGCAGCCTGTGCCTGAAGCGCCGGGGGATCTGGCCCAGGATGGAATCCTTCGTCGGATCTTCCGGCTCTCCGAACCGCCCCGGCCCTGAGGTCAATATGCCCGGTTGTGACGAGAGGATGCCTGTGATACCGGCGCCCTTGACACCGGGCGATGTGGACGGGGCCTTCCCGGGAGCCTTCATGGCAGTGCCCCGTCCCCGGGGCGCCCTGGGTTTTGGGGCCTCCCCCTTCTCGACGGGATTTTCATCGGCGGGGATGGCTGCGCTCTTGTCTGGAGTGTATTCAAAGCGCGGGCTGCGGACGAAGTGATTCAGCGAGATCAGTGTGTAGCGGCCCTTGCTGGTCTTCTGTCCGATTCGGACACCGGTGAAGCCAGCCTTGCGAGCCACCCCGATGACCTCTTTCAACAGGGACATGGGGGTTTCATCGGCGGCGATGAGGGCGAAGTCCCCGGCGAAGCGGTCCCCGGGGATGCAGATCTTCTCGCCGGCCGAGATGATGTTCATGCCCTTGCCGCCTTCGAGCCAGGAGCCCCCGGTCAGGGGGCGTCCCGAACCTACCTCGCAGCGCGCCGCCTCAAAGGCGCCCAGGAGGGGCCGCAGGGCGACCCCTGTCGGTCCCGCGGGGAGGGCGAAGTTCGTGCCCAGAGTGACGTACTGAAAGCCCTCCAGGAAGACGCCATCCGGCGTGATGCGAACGAAGGGCGTCTTTTCGAGTCCGGCGATGGTCTTCCCTCCCCGGTCAAGGAACTGTACGGGTCCACCATTTGGGGAGTCGACAGGCTTGGGAGGGACGTCCTCGCCCCTCCCGCAGGCGATGACAAGCAGGGCAGTCAGGAAGAGACAGGTGCGGAACATCATGGTCTACCTCGAACGTGGTGGTCTATCGGTGGGTTCCCCTCGATCCTGCCACACCTGCCCCGGCGAGTAAAGAGGGGGGGTATCCTGTTTTTACGTGAGAATACGACGAATGGCCATCGCCAGTTCGTGCAAGGTGACGGGTTTGGTGAAAAATTCCCTGATCCCCATGGCCAGTGCCATCTCCCGGGTGATGAGCTTGCTGAACCCCGTGCACAGGATGATGGGCATGTCGGGGCGCTCCATCAGAACCAACTGGGAGAGCTCCGTGCCCGTCAGGTGGGGCATGGTCATGTCCGAAATGATGAGGTCGAACCCGTAGGGATTTTCGTGGAACAGATCCAGGGCCTCGGGACTCGCCGTCGTGGTGTGCACCTGATAGCCCAGGCTTCCCAGCATCCGCTCCATCAAGGTCGCGATGGTCTCCTCGTCGTCCACGACGAGGATCCGTTCATCGCCTCCGGGGAGATACACCTGCCCGTCATCCGCATCGGTTGGAGTGGCCAGAATACGAGGCAGGTAGACGTGGACCGTGGTGCCCTTGTCCCGTTCGCTCTCCACCGACACATGCCCCCGGTAGTTCTTGACGATCCCGTGTACCACCGAGAGACCCAGCCCCGTGCCTTCCCCCTTTTTCTTCGTAGTGAAGTAGGGGTCGAAGATGCGATCCAGGACCCTGGGCTCCATGCCGCATCCCGTATCCCGTATGGTCAGCCGGGCGAAGACGCCGGGGTCTATATCCATGCCCTGTTCGTCCACCTCCGCCTCGGTGACTGTCACCTGCTGCAGGCTGACCCGAAGGATGCCCCCGCTTTGCTGCATCGCGTGATAGGCGTTGGTGCACAGATTCATGACGATCTGGTGGATCTGTGTAGGATCGGCGAAGACCGTGCATCCCGTGACGGCAATATTCTGCTGGATCTCGATGGTGGAGGGGAGGGACGCTCGAAGGAGCTTCAAGGCTTCCTTGATGACCAGATGGGGGTCGATGGACTGGCTCTCGGTCGGTGCCTTGCGGCTGAAGGCCAGAATCTGCTGAACGAGACACTTGGCCCGCTCTGCGGCTTTTTTTATCTGGATGAGATCGCCCGCCAGGCTGGAATCCGGGGCTGTCTGCAGGAGCGAGAGATCGGAGTACCCCAGGATGGGCGACAGGATATTGTTGAAGTCATGGGCAATGCCGCCGGCGAGTGTGCCCAGGGCTTCCATCTTCTGCGTCTGTCGCAGTTGCTCTTGGAGCAAGTACTGTTTGGTCACATCCTTGGCGATGTGGACAAAGCCGCGCAGGGTATTGTCCGGGTCGATGAGCGGCGCCGAGGAGACCTGGTAGATGACGTTCAGGTTGTCGTGCCGGACGACCCCTTCGTGGGGCTGGAGATCCTCCCGTGCCATCACCTCAGGGCACCCCTCACAGGGCTCATCCGAACCCCTGAAGAGTGTATGGCACTTCATCCCTATCAGGGACGCGGGGGAGGTGCCGAAAAAATCACCTGCGGTCTTGTTCGCCAGCACCAGCCGCATCTCCTCGTCGTGGATGGTGACAATCTCCTCAATGGCGTTGTAGGTGAGCTCCCACCGCTCCTTGGCCTCACGAATAGCCCGTTCACTGCTGTGCTGCCTGATGATGTGCCACATGTTCTGGGCGAACAGGGTGAGCTGCTGGGCATCCTCGTCGGAATACGGTGACGTCTTTTTGCCGACGCCGAGGACGGCCACCACCTGGCCCTCTTCAAGGAGCGGGACGCTTATGTGGCGCGAAATAGGGGTGCACAGATCAGGAAGGTTCGGTGTGCCGGGCGTTGCTGCTGCTTCATTGTGGATGATCGGTTGCTTCTGACAGACACATTCGGTCCATACTTCCGAATTCCCCACGGGAACCTTCAATGGATTCGGAGCGAACTCCGCTGCCTCGGGTTGGCCCGGCCAGGTGTGCAGGTGGCGGTGTCGTTGGTCCTCATCAATCAGATACAGATACCCCACCCCGCTGTCGGTCAGCCTGACCGCCTGCTCCAGCCCGAAATCCACGAGCTCGTCGCGGCTCTTCCATTTCCGCTGCGAGAGGCTCAGGAGCGCTTCGATGCGGTTCTGGCTGAGGTGGCGCTCCAACTCAGCCGCCTTGCGAAGGGTAATGTCGGTGGCGATCTCCAGTCGCACCATGCGGCCGTCGGTCCACTCTATCGCCTGGTCCCGCAGCATGTACCAGTTGCCCGTACGGGGGTTCCGGTGCTCCCAATTATATACGGGAGCCGGGGAACCGTCGGGATGGAGCAGGAATGTGTTGGTGCAAAAGGAGCAGGGGCCTTTGGACTCGCCCTGAAGTGCCTGCCAGCAGGATTTTCCGGTTACATTGCCAAATGCCTTCTGCCCCTTCTCGTTGATGAAGAGCAGCTCATAGGTCTCCATGTCGGCCACGTAGACGATGGCGTCCAGACTGTCGAGCACCATGCGCAATCGATTATGGGAGTTTTGGAGATCCCGATGCGCACGGGCGTACTCATCCATCTGTCTGTTCAGAATCGTAAACTGGCTGAAGGCGTCCCTGGCGGGGCGGCAGCGCAGCAGCACACAGGGGCGGTGAACCGTATCCCGAACCAGATATCCGAAGGCACGATACCGCTCAGGTTCGCCCCGGGCATTCGGGCAGGTGAGGGCCCCGGGGATCTCCTGCCTCCCCGAGGCGCAGGTCTTCAGATAGGAGGTAAGCCGTTCCCTGGAATCCAGAACGAGTTCAAACAGCCTCTGCCCAATGAGCGAGCGGGCCCCCGAGATCGGAAACATCGCCGCACAGGCCCTGTTGGCCGCTGCGATGGTTCCATCCAGGTTGACCAGCATGCAGGCATCCTGCCAGGGATCGGTCAGTTCCGTAAAGAGGGTGTGCAGGTCGGTCATGGACGTCAGAGGTCTCCGAAATATTCGCGCCCTTCCTGATGATCGGAGTCGGCGGT
>QKIM01000467.1 GCA_003249585.1 Deltaproteobacteria bacterium | reverse complement strand
GATCCGCCTCATGGCGTCCATGTACCCAACCGTGTCGTCGACGGATTGGATCTTCACCGTGTCCATGACGAGCCCGAGGGCTTCCAGCTCGTCTTTTGTCTCGTCGAGCAGCAAGGCAGTGACGGCGGCGAGATCTTCGGTCACCTGCTCAGGGGTGAGCGTAGCGACAATGGCGCGGAGGCTCCCCTCGATGACATCTCTCGCGAAGGGCACGATTGCTTTGCGGGGTTTGCCCAGGAAGCGCTCGATGGCGTTTCTGACCAGGGGCTCCGAACCGGCGATTTTCACGTTGGCGGCGCCGCTGATGGAGAGGGGAATCCCCCCCCTGGCGTAAACATCTGCGATGGCGATCTCTACGGACATGTTTGCGAGGTCCAGGGAGTCCACCGCTTCGAAGAGGGGGATGCGGATCCCCTTTCCCCCCTTTATGATGCGATAGCCGAGCTTGATACGGTACGTCCTGTCATCGCGTCGGACTGTGACGAAGCGATATCTGCCCGAGAAGACCAGCACCTTGTTGGGGGGGCAGATGTGGATGATGCGCTTGAGGATGAAAAGCCCCACCAGAACGAGGATGACCCAAAGGCCAATGGAAAGTCCCAATAATGCGTTCATTGCTGTCTCCTGTATTGCGACCAGCCGGCTCCCGGTTGTGGTGCTCTCGCCTGCTCCTGGCTCGACCTAGGCGAAGGCATCGGCCCCTGCCTCCGCCTCGGCCGCTTCCTTTTTCATCTGTGCGACCTGGCGGGCTCCCCGGGAGGTGAGGTACCCCTCCGAGTCGGAGATGGTGATGACCTTGAGGGTGTCGAGCTGGAGCCCCAGCTTCTCGAAGTCGGAAAGCGCCTCGTCGGCGACGCGCGAAACAACGGTTAACATGTCCTCGCTGATCTCTTCCGGCGTCATGGTCGCAATGACACCTCTGAGGTGTCCCTCGATGACCTCCTGCGCCACACGCTGTATCTGGTCCCGGGTTTGGCCGAGGAAGTGCTCGATGGCCATATCAAGGATGCCTGGCATGGTCGATACCTTCACGTGGGCGACGGCCGTGAGGTCGATGGCGATCCCCCCCTTGGAGTACGCACTGCGGGTACCGACGTTGACACGCATCTCCGTGAGCTCCATGGAGGCCACCTGCTCGATGATGGGCCAGCGAAAAGCCCAGCCCCCGATGACAAAGTGGTACCCGCGGGTACTGCCGTCGGGGAATTTGTGGGCCCGCCCGGAGAAGACAAGCACCTGGTTCGGTTTGCCCACGTGGAAAAACAGGCTGATGACGATCACACAACTGAAAATAATGACAATACCGGCAGCTGCGGTGACCAGAAGTATCGACGCGTGTGTTCCCATTGGAAGACCTCACTTTACCCAACCAAGGTATGTGCAGGAGCGCCCAAACACGGTTTCGCATGACACGGCTGGGCGGTGGCTCGTGTTCGAGACGTCGCTGCGCTTTGGGCTCCATTCCCTATTTCGTTGGGGCTATTTTTACATGATTCAGGCGGAACCGCAACGCGTTTATGCCACGGCATGTCATGGATCAGGAGACGGACACATACCGCTGCGTCGCATCGATAGGGGACGACAACGCGAAGCCCAACAGCTGAGTCTGGGTGAGGGAGACTCCCACGGGGAGGGAGGGTATCGAACTTGAGGAGGGAAGCATGAGCAATGTAGTGGGGTGGACGATGTGCGACCTCCATCTGGCTGACGTCTACAACGAATTTCTGTACCGCATCCGGTGCGTCTGCCCAGACTTCGATCCCGCCCTCTGCGACACTTTTACGACCGGGGAAGACTGTTTCCTGAAGTCGTAGCCGCCGTGAAGGGCCCCTTCTGGTGCGGCCAGAAGGCTAGCCGGTCGTGTCGATGCGCACATCGGTCACTTTGATCAGGTATGTTTTCCCGGTCACAAGATCCCGTACCCTGACCACAAAGTCGACGAACGTAGAAGGGGGCAGCGATGGACCATTTTTCGAGTATCCGATCTGCATATCATGTGGCTTTCTGTTCGTCCCGTAGCGTTTGTACACGATCCGGGTTTCCCAGCCGCGGCCCTCGAACAGAACCGCGCACCTGTCCATGTCAAAGCGTGACGAAATGCCGGCACCCTGCAACTCGATCAACTGTAATCGGGTGTTCAGTGGTGGGTTTCCCCCTTTGAACCCGATAGGGGGCATGAAATCCATGGAGGCCCAAGCGCGCACGGTGAGGCTGAAAGGACCAACCTGCACCATCGGCAAGGCACGACGAAGCTCTGCGACGCGGTCTGGGGAAACACGCACCGGGCACGGACGCCGGTTGGACGTGTCGATATAGCACTGCTTTTTTCCCGCACATCCCCACCCGGAAAGCAGGAGAACAATGGCCCACAGCGCCCGGAACCTCACCCCGGAACCTCCAGGACCTCTTCTGTCCACCTCACGAAATTTTCATGAACGATACCGTTCGATCCGGCCTCACTATCACAGCGTTCGATCCATAAGACAGCTGCTCCCGTGCCTGTCACGTCGATGGCATTGCCAGTCAGGGGATCACCAATAAAAGTTTCCGTCATTCGCGTCACTCCAGAGGGGCATGTCAGTCACTGACTGTTTGT
>QKIM01000398.1 GCA_003249585.1 Deltaproteobacteria bacterium | reverse complement strand
ACGCGTCCAGCGGTCGCAGCCGTTCCACCAGGATCCCCGTGGTCTCCCCCAGGAGCTGCTGCTTCTCAAGGGCCTCGAGGAACTTCTTGTTCCCCTCGCTGAGATCCTCTCTGCGGGCGATCATCTCCCTGATGTATCCGCGCTCGCCCGAGAGGCGGCTGCGCTTCTCCTTGACAGCGAGATGATCCTTCACCAGCGACTCACGCTCTTTGGTGAGCTGGGCGATGCGGTCCTCTACCGCTCTGGTCCCTTTCGTGGCCGTCTCCAGCTTGGCGCCGAGCTTCTCACGGTCGCCGTCAATGAATTGCCGATGCTTTGATGCATCTTCAATCTGCCGGGCCAGCTCAGTTTCGCGGCGTGCGCATTCGGCGATTCCGGCCTCCACGGTCTTCAGCCGCTGCCTGGAGGATTCCGCCTGGGCTTCCACCTGGGCTTTCTCCTTTTCCAGGGTGAAGAGCCGCTTCTTTGCCTCCGCGAGGCGCCCCTCAGCCTCGAGCTTGTCGTTCTTGACCGTGGTGTACCGTATCTCCAGGACCCCCAGCTCTTCCTTCTTGATCTTGTACACCGCCGCCAGGTGATCTTCTTTCTCCCGGCTCTGCTCCACCAGCAGCTCCTTGCGCTTTTTCCGTTCGGACAGCTCACCAAGCTCTTTTGCGACCCGCTGTCCAAGCTCTTCCTGGTGGCGGATCTCGCTCTCAGCCAGGCGAATGGCAGACTCCTGGGAGGAGACCCCCTTCTCCAACGCCACATAGCGCTGTACACCGTCCCTGTAGGACAGATCGATTTCCTGCTTCTTCAGGGACAGGGCCTCGACCCGGTTCTTCTCGGCCTGCTCGTTGACCCGGGCCGCCTCCAGCGCCGTACGCAGCTCGCCTGTCCGCTTCTTCATGGTCTCCAGCTGCACGGACAGCTCTCCGTGCTGGTGAAGCAGCCGCCACTTCTCCAGGGCGTCCAGCTCGGCCAGCAGGGTCTCGTACTGCTCTGCGGCCTCCTTCTGGCGCCTGAGGCTGGCGACCCGACGGGCCAGCTCCCTGATCATGTCCTCGATGCGCGCCAGATTGTGGGTGCTCTCCGTGAGCCGCCGCGCCGCCTCCCTGCGACGGGCCTTGTACCGGGTAATCTTGGCCGCCTCCTCGAAGAGGGCACGGCGCTCGTCGGGGCGGGAGGCGATGAGAGAGGAGATCTTCCCCTGTTCGATGATGGAGTAGGTGCGCGCCCCGAGCCCCGTGCCCAAAAACACGTCAACGATATCCTTGAGCCGGCAGGGGAGGTTCTGCAGGCGATATTCCGAGGTGCCATCCCGGTGAAGAATGCGCCCCACCTTGATCTCCGGAAAATCAAGCCACGGGACCGGAGGGGGCTCCCCCTCGTCCCGCTCGAAGACCAGTGTGACCTCGGCCATCCCCATGGGTGGTCGCTTTTCGGAACCGGCAAAGATGACGTCGTCCATGCCCTTGCCTCGCAGTGCCTTGGCCGACTGCTCTCCCAGCGCCCATTTAATGGCGTCGACGACGTTGGACTTCCCGCATCCGTTGGGGCCGACGACGCAGATGATGTCCTCGTCGAAGCTCAGCACCGTTCGGTTGTAGAAGGATTTGAAGCCGTGCAGGATGAGTTTTCGTAGACGCATGGATACCTGTGAGACCTGATCCGGGCTGAACCCTCGGGCGCTCTTCCCCTTGGAGCAAGGAAAACGACATCCGACGACCGGGAACCCTAAGTTAACCCTTTACCGAAAAATGTAAATAGGGTAAAAATCGCCTATGAACTCAACCAACTACAATTTATCCAACACAAAAATCGTCGTCATGGGTGCCGGCCTCTCCGGCTTGGCCGCCGCTCGCGTCGCCCTGCGCGCCGGAGCGGACGTCACCATCAACGACATCAACCCCAAAAAGATCGAGGATCTTCCCGATGGCGTGAAGACCGTGCTGGGGTCCCACCCCGAGGAGCTCCTCACCGCCTGCGACCTGATCATCCTGAGCCCCGGCGTACCACCCATGCCCGTTCTGGACACCGCCCGCGCCGCCGGCGTGGAGGTCATCGGGGAGGTGGAGTTCGCCCTGCGCTTCGTCACGGCCAAGGTGGCTGCCATCACCGGGACCAACGGCAAGTCCACCACCGTCTCCCTCCTGGGGGAACTGCTCAAGACCTCCGGGCATCCCGTGTTCACGGGCGGCAACCTGGGGGATCCCCTCGCCAACGCGCTGGGCACCCCGGCCGCGGGGCCCCAGGGGCTCATCTCCCTGGAGCTCTCCTCCTTCCAGCTGGAGACCATCGCCTCGCTGCGTCCCACCGTGGCCGCCCTGCTCAACCTCACCGAGGACCATCTGGACCGCTACGCCACCTTCGAGGAGTATGTCGACGCCAAGCGCCACATCTTCGACCACATGCCCGAAGGCTCCGTGGCCCTTTGCAACCACGACGATCCGCTGGTCATGGAGCTGGCGAGTTCCCTGAGCTGCACGGTGCGTACCTTTTCGGCCGCGGGCAACCCCGAGGCCGACTACCGCCTCGAGGGGGACACCCTGGTCTTCGACGGCTTCGACCTCACCCTCGACGCCCGCCGGTTCATCATCCCGGGGCTGCACAACGTG
>QKIM01000074.1 GCA_003249585.1 Deltaproteobacteria bacterium | reverse complement strand
GTCTTCGACCTGCTGGGGGTCGCTCTGGCTTTGGCCCAGGCGCGGTGGCCGGCAGTGGACGACCTGCTGGACTACTCCATCACCTGGCTCCCCACAGACGGATTCCTGAGCCCACGGAACAAGAACAAGACCGATTTTGCAACGGATTATTCGGGCCAGCTCATCACCCTGAACGTCCGCCTTGGCGGCGTGCCGGGGCTCAAGGAGACCTTCCTCAAGTATTTCCGGGTGGACCTCGGGTATTTTACGCGGTGCTACCAACCCTATGATTCCTGCTCCAAGGAGGAGACAGGAACCTGGGCGTGGGAAACGAGAAATCTCTATTTCGGGTTCTCTCTGGATATCGCCAGGATGCTTCGCGATCACGGCGGGCGGTCCCGTGCCACGACGATGATCGGCACCGCATCTCGATACTACAACATCTTTGGCCTTGTCCCCCTCGGGCTCAATGTAGATCGAAACCACGACAACCGGGTCCGCTTCGGGACCTCCATCGATCTCCCCTGATTATTTCTTTGCAGGACAGTGTTTGGCGATGGCGCTCTTGAGTTTGGCCATCTCCTTGTAGTCGGGGAAGTTGGCGGCGAAGTCCCTGAGCTTGTCCTTCACCGCCTTGCATTTCTTGCCGCCGAGGAGGCGGCCCAGCTCCTTGAGGGTGCGTTTGATGAGCGTAAAGCGCAGGAATTTCTTGAGCGTGGGGTCGGTGCTGTCCAGGGTCTTCGCCTTCTCCAAGAGCACCAGCGCACCGTCGTAGTTCTTTTGAGAGAGCTCGATATAGGCGAGCTTGAGGAGTCCTTGGACCTCGTATCCCTTGACAGTGGCGAGAGTCTTGAATTGTCGTTTCGCAAGATCAAGCTTTTTCATGTTGAAATACAGTGCGCCAAGGGAGATGAGGGCCGGTGGAAACCTGGGACTTCGGAGCAGGGCGTCGTTGAACCAGCGGGCAGCCGCCTCGAACTCCTTCTTCTCAACGAGGATGCCGCCCATGTTGTAGTAGAGCCCGGGCGCCTTGGGAAAGCGCTTCAGTCCCGTCTTGATGATGGTCACGCACTCGTCGTACCGCTTCAGAAAAAAAAGCGTCTCGGAGGTGTTGACGTAGAGATCGGCGAAATTGCCGCCGTTCTTCAGGGCTGCCTTGAAGGCTGCCAGAGCCTCTTCGTGGCGCCCGAGGTTGAACGCAGCGAACCCGGCGAAGTAGTGCAGTTTTGGGTTTTTGGGGGACTTGGCCAGTCCGCTGCGGGCACGTTTCAGGGCTTCGTCGTACTTCTTCTGCATGAAGAGCTGTTTGAAGTCGTCCTGTCCCGACAGGGCAGCCAGATCCGGATCGTTGGCTGGCGTGGTGTCGGGTGTCGGTTTCTTGTCGGGCGTGCACCCCGCGTGGAGGGGAAAGAAGAGCAAGGAGATGAGGAGAAGGAACCGGTTCATGGCGTAGCTTTCCATACCGGGGGTGTCCCTGCCGCCCCCCGACCTGTTGTGAGCGTCAACTCTTGGAGATAAGGAAGACCAGGATAACGAGGACGATGACGAAGAGCGCAGCCACCATGCCGAGGATGATGGTCTGCTGTTTGTTCTTGCCGCCTCCGGCCACGGCGTTCTCCTTACCGCCGGCTTCCTTGGAGGGGAAGGAGGGCAGGGAGGAGAAGGTCCCGGAGTTGGAGTCCTTGGTGCCGGGGAGGGAGGGCAGGGAGGATGTCGGCAGCGAAGGCAGAGAGGACATGGGCAGCGAGCCGGGCAGGGAAGAGGAGATGGCCGGCTGGGAATGCTTGCTGCGCAGGGTGCGCTCGCGAGTCCGAACGCGCTTGTCCGACGTCATGGAGCTTTCCACGGCCAGGAACTCTTCCCATCCCTCGGGAAGCTCGTCAGGAAGGGGCCCCAGGGTGGTCGTCTTCAGGAAGGCGAAATAGGACTCTTCCATGTCATCGAATTCCATGACCCCGTCGCACTCGTCACAGCGGGAGATGGGCGCCGAGGGGTTCTCGACGTTCTGCATGGTCGTGGATTCGATGAGGAGCACCTTCTCCTTGTCGCAGGTGGCACAGAAGTAGGGCGCATAAAAGCTCTGGACCGTGGCGTTGCCAGTGAAGTTGTTCACCAGGTTGATCTGGGCGACGATGGCGGGCGAACACTCTACGAGCACCACCTTTGCGCCCTTCTCCTCAATGGAGGAGAGCCAGTTGACCCAGTCGCGCACTCCGCAGGAGTTGATGCGCTCGATATGATTGAGGTTGATGATAACGGTACCGGCGCCGATGCGCTCGGCGATCTCCTGGAGATTGTTATCCTCATCGATGATGCCGATAACGCTCAGGTAAGTGATGTTTTCTTTAACTTTGAGAGTGTAGTTGAACTTTTGATTCATGGTTCTCGGTATCCGTTTGGGGGATATAATGCACTACCATACGTGCAATCATCTGGATTAGCAAGGTATTGTTGGTATCATGAGTCCCGTTGCCGAGCTGTGGCATGCACGTGTCACACAGGCTCACGGCTGTTCACAGAGGGGCTTCCGGCTGAACATCCTGGTGGTAGTATGCATTCCATTCGAAAGAGATGTAGTCGGACAGCAGTTTGCCGGCTCTGGGGGCCATGCAGTAGCT
>QKIM01000080.1 GCA_003249585.1 Deltaproteobacteria bacterium | reverse complement strand
CCTTCACCAAGACCATCACTGTCAAGGCAGGCGCCTCTTTCACCGTCGATGTGGTCTTCCCCACCAAGGCCGGCGGCCCGGTGGTCATCCCCAAGGACGACGGCAAGAAGTCCAAGGGCAATGACGGCCAGGCCCCCATAAAGGACGATCCCAAGAAGCCCTCGAAGCCCCTGATCAGTTTTGAAAACGGCAGCACATTCTGGAAGTCCACCTTCTGGACCTCCGCCGTCATCTCCGGCGCCATGCTCGCCGGCGGCATCTATTTCGGCCTCCAGGTGGGCAAGTACGAAGACGACAAGAAGGCCCTCCTGGATCCCACCAACCCCGCCCACCTCGGCAGCGACGTCTGCTCCGGCGCCACGGGGGATCTGAAGAGTGTCTGCGACGACGGCAAGTCCGCGGCCACCAGCGCCAACATCTTCCTCGCCGCGGGAGCGGTGCTTGCGGTGGTCTCCTCCTTCTTCCTCTACAAGGGATACCTCGCCGACGAGCCCGAAGTCACGGGCAAGGCCGACACTACCGGAGACACGGGGACGGTCTCCATCATCCCCATCTTTACACCCACCGGAGGCGGGGTCTCCATCGGGACCAGATTCTAAGGTCCCACTTTTTCAGTCAAAGCTGCATAAACACTTGCCTGACCGCCGTGGTTGGTTTATAAGCCTCGGTTATCCTGCAAGGGTTAAACTGCTCCCCCGGAGTTCGCGAGCTGGCTAATGCGCATAGCGATTTTCAGTGATATTCATGCCAACCTCGAAGCACTCTCCATCGTGCTCGACGCCTACAAGACCGAAAAGATAGACTCCTTCATCTGTCTGGGCGATGTGGTGGGGTACGGCGCCAGCCCCAACGAGTGCTGTGACCTCGTCCGTCCCCTCGTGGAACGGATCGTCATCGGAAATCACGACGCGGCCGTGGCGGGGCGGATGGACTACAACTACTATTACGAAGCGTGTCGCTTCGTGCTCGATCTGCACAACCAGGCGCTCACCGATCAGAACGCCCGGTGGCTCCAGCGGATTCCATACACCGACAAGCTCGACGTGGACGGGTTGAAGATCAATCTCAGCCACGGCTCTCCGGTCAACCCCACGGCCTTCGACTACGTCTTCTCCATGGAGCAGGCCTTCAAGCTCCTGCCCCACTACGAAGATCTCGCCCAGGTGAACCTCATCGGACACTCCCACCTGTGCAAGGCCTTTGCGTTGGAAGAGGACGATGTTCACGAGGTCGTTGCCCAGGAGTTCAAGATCCGCGACGGGATGAAGTACATCATCGGTGTGGGGAGCGTTGGGCAACCCCGTGACTACGACAACAGGGCCGCCTACACGGTGTTCGACACGGAGACCAGGATCTTCCAGTACCACCGTGTCGAATACGACATCGAGAAGGCCGCCATGAAGATCTTTAACGCGAAGATTGATCGGAACTTCGGTAACAGGCTCTTTGTCGGCGTCTAGGCGCTGTTGGTCGTTCGAGGTTAGGCGTGCGCTGTCCGGGTTGTGGTAACTCTCTGAGTCATAAGGATTTGCAGCGGAAGAGATGCAGCGGATGCAACTACATCCTGCCGGTGATCGACTCCAAGGACCGCAACGACGGAGGCCCTGCGCGCAAACAGACGCTGAATCCCGCGCTCCCACCTCCTCGCAGAAAGCCCCTGTCCCTGGAGATGAACGCCATGGGTGAACAGGAGGAGTTCCAGGCCGGGGAGGTTTACGCCGTTCAGTCCATGGATGAGCCCGAGGTCCCCAGGGAGCCGTCCATCGCCACCGAGGGCGAAGACCCTGGGATCATGCCGCCCAGACCGGCCGCCACGGGTGAGGCGCCCTTGCCAAAGACTCCCCCGCGACCGCATCCGCGGGGCCCCAGGCGGCAGCACTTCGATCGGACCATCAAGGTCAACATGCGGGAGCTCCCCTCCGTCGAGCAGATCCGCAAGCAAAACAAGAAGAAATTCTATGAAGACCTCCTGCTCATTGTCATCATCATCATCTCTTTTCTGGCGTTGACGGCCATCCTCATCATGTACCTCAAATAGCCGCTCAGCGCAGGGGCATCTGGCATGGAAAACAACACTGTCGTCATGAAATTCGGCGGGAGTTCCCTGGCCGACAACGAAAAGATCATGACCGTGGCCGATCTGGTCACCGCCCGGCGGGCGACGGGGGAGCGGCTGGTCGTGGTGGTCAGCGCCAACGGCAAGACCACCGATCATCTCCTGGCCCAGGCGAGGGCCATCTCCCGAAACGCGCACAAGCGTGAGCTGGACATGCTCCTCACCGCGGGCGAACGGGTTTCCATGGCACTTTTGGCCATGGCCATCAAGGATCGGGGATACGACTCCATCTCCTTCACGGGATCCCAGTGTGGCATCATCACCACGGACAACCACGCCAACGCGCGCATTATCGAAGTGCGCCCCTTTCGGGTCCAGGACGAGCTGGAGCAGGGGAAGATCGTCATCGTGGCAGGATTCCAGGGCGTCTCCTACAAACGCGAGGTGACGACCCTGGGCCGTGGGGGGAGTGACACCACCGCGGTCGCGCTGGCCGCCGCCCTGGACGCCAGAGCCTGCGAGATCTATTCCGATGTGGACGGC
>QKIM01000682.1 GCA_003249585.1 Deltaproteobacteria bacterium | reverse complement strand
CCCCCAAGGACCCCAAACCAGCACCGCCGAAACCGCCAGTCCCGCAGGTCCCAACGGGAGGCGTCCCCGCCGCAGCGGTCCAGCCTCGCCGGCCGCAGAGCGCCGTGGTGGCCCAGGACAGCGGGGCTGCACCCCAGAAACACCAGGGGACGGTCATCGCGCAGCTGCCCGTCATCCCCGGGATCCCCGCCTTCGGTGGCGGCCCCGGTCAGTTCACCAAGCCCCAGGGCGGGACCATGCCCGGACACAGCAAGCGGGGCATGGGGGGCGATGAGCCCGGCGACTTCGACAGCCAGGACACCAACCTCGACGACATGGACTGGATCACCGAGGGCGCGCCCGTCGCGGAAGAGACTCCACCGCCCCAGGGCGTGATCGTGGCGGCGCCGCCTCCACCGCCGCCCACGGGGGGTGTCATCGTCTCCAGGCCGGCCATCATCCTCACGGGGGAGAACCCGGGTTTCGGCACCTTCTCCACCCAGAAGCCCAAGCAGCAGAGCTCGCTCATCGAGAGCTCGGGCGTCTACGGCGACGATGAAGACGACGAGTTCCGTCCCGATACCAACCAGCGCTCGAGCCAGCACTTCTATACCCGCAGCGAGGGGTTCCTCGAAGAGAACACCCTCACCGAGCGCCCCTCGCGCCTGACGGGCCCCATCCAGGCCCCTCCCGGGCTCTTCAAGCCCGATTCCTCCAAGGAGATCCCCTCGAACATCATCTCCCTCGACGACGTCGACACCAAGGTCGACGACATCATTCTGGATTTCCTGCGCATGGAGTCCACCAGCAAGGATGACGACGACCAGTAACCCCGGCGACGGCGGCCAGCTCTACACCCTCGACGACGGCAGGGAGGCGACCGCGGTGGAGATCCGTGTGTCCAGGGATCAGCCGGGCCGGCTTGACGCCGTCCTGGCCGGGCGCCTGGTCCGGTACAGCCGGGAGCGGATCCAGCAGATTATCCGCGGCGGGACCCTCACCGTGGACGGGTGCCCCGTGCGCAAGCCGGCATACAGGCTCAAGGGCGGGGAGACCGTCGTCTTCCTGCGGCCCCTGCCCGAGGGGGAGGGGCCCATCCCCGAGGTCCTGATCCTTTCCAGGACCGACGAGATCCTGGTGCTCGGCAAGCCCGGGGACCTCACGGTCCATCCCACGGCCAACGCCCTCAAGCGGACCCTCACCTTCTGGCTCTCGACCCAGGGGCTCGGCGAGTACACGCCCTCCCACCGCCTGGATCGGGAGACCTCGGGGGTGCTGGTCTGCGCCCGTCGGGGCGAGGCCTCGCGGATGGTCAAGGGGTTCTTCCTGGAGCAGCGGGTGAAGAAGGGGTACCTGGCCCTCCTTCGGGGAGAGGTCCCCGGCCCCTGTGTGGTGGACGGCCCCATCGGCGACGACGAGGCCAGCCCCATTCGTGTCCGGCAGACCGTGCGCCCCGACGGCGCCCCCTCCAGCACCCGGTTCGTGCCCCTCGCCTCGGCCCCCGGCGCCACCCTGGCCGCGATCCTGCCCGCAACGGGGCGACAGCACCAGATCCGGGTCCACGCCGAACACGGAGGCTTCCCCCTGTGGGGGGACAAGATGTACGGGGTGGGCCCCGAGGTGTTCCTCTCCTTCATCGACGAGGGGCTCTCCCCCGCCCAGCTCGAGGCCCTGCGCTTTCCCCGGCAGATGCTGCACGCGGCCTTCCTCCTCCTGCCCCTCGCGGAGGGCGACGAGATCCACTACTGGCATCCCCCGGACGACTTTCTGGAGGCGGCCGGGCAGCTTGGACTCGAGGTGCCAACTCCCGGGGCGCTCCGGGACCGCTTCTCTGACCTGCTGCGAAGGTGACTTTAGTCCAGGGGCTCGATGATCATGGAGCTCAGGAAGGTGTAGGCGAAATCTCCGGTGGACGCCGATCGTCCGCCCACCTCCAGGGAGAGGGAGCCGTCGGTGACGGTCACGGGGAAGGAACGCTCCAGGACAGGCTCGGCGTCTGTGGTGGGTTCGTCGTCCACGAAGACCACGCCCTCGACCGTGGCGTTGTGGGGGTCCGAGGCGTAGGCGCGGCCTGGACGCCCCACGGTGAGGGTCACCTGGTAGGTGCCGCTGGGGATGGTGAACTCGAAGAGGCTCTCTCTCCCGTAGTCGTCGTAGAGGAAGGATCTCTGGGCCTCGCTGTATCCCCCGACGTCGTCGTAGCCGTAGAGCGCGATGCCCGCGTTGCCGACGTTCTCGCCGTACCATCCGTAGCCCAGGGCCTCGTCGTAGGGCAGCCAGCCGATCTTGAGCCAGGTGGCGTCGTCGATGACGAGGGGGTCGGCGGTGGGCAGACCGTCGGGATCCTGGAAACTGATGCGGTAGGTGTCCCGGGGTCGGATGTCGCTGTCGAGCTCCAGGACGGGGAGGGTGTCCCGGCTCCCCTCGATGTAGCGCCCAAGCTCGCGCCTGAGGGTCATGAGGGCGTCGGCGCTGCGGGTGAAGGAGGTGAGGGAGGAGGCCGCCGAGTCCACGGTGCTGTCCACGGCGGTGGCGGCGGCCACGGTGGGCCTGGCCCCGCCGTTGGCCAGGACCAGATACTCGTAGTCCTCGAAGCCCTCCCGGAAGAGCTCCGCGCGGATGGTGGGC
>QKIM01000386.1 GCA_003249585.1 Deltaproteobacteria bacterium | reverse complement strand
AAGGAGCGGCTGGGGCTTCCTTCCCACAAGGTGACCGCCCGGATCTTCCGCCTCTCGAGGCGCCAGTTCCCAGGGATCCCTGTTCTCGATGGGGGGCGGCTCATCTTCACTGCAGGGGAGATGGTCTATGGTGTACTTCCAGACGAGGGGAGTCTGTTGTGGCGACATCAGGGGCACAGTTCCTATGGCACATTTCCCCTCTCCCTTTCCCATCAGGATGTCCTGGGACTCTTCGAGGCGCACAGCGCGGCACCGAGCTATCTGGTCCATCTGGATGCTGTCAGTGGCCGCCTGCTGGACAGGTCCCCGGCACACCGTGCCAGGATCCTCGGACGGCCTCTGGGCAATGGACTCTTTCTTTTACCCGGGCGGACAGGGCGGTTTTCGCTTTTTAGGGCAAACGCCCTGGTGAGGGAACACCGTGGCCAGTACTGTGGAAAGGCACGCGGAGGGATCTACGTGTGCGACTCTGGATCCGTGGCACTGCTAGATCCCGCGACGGGGCGCGAGCGCTGGCGGGTCCCCCTGGCAGCGGGGGGGACCTGCTCCCCGACAGGAACAGGAGTGCTGTGCCGGACATCTCGACAGGTGCTCCGGGTGGGACCCGAGGGCAAGGTGTCATGGCGGCTCGCGCTCGATGCACCCACGGACAACGAGTCCTTCGGGGATCGTCAGTGCATCGCCCATGACAAGGGAATCCTTTGTGTGGACGACGCCACTGGTCGACCGCGCTGGTCCTCGACCTTCAAGTCGAAGGAGCTCCTGGCCTGGGGGGCGCGCATGTTGGCCATTGGAGACCGGATCGTCGCCTTCAGTGCCGACGGCGGGACCCTGTGGTCGGTTCCGAACGATGGACGACGTCATCGCATCGACGGCCGTCGGCTCTACCTGTATGATCCCACGCGGCTCTCTCTTATCGGAGAGGACGGACGTCAGGTGTGGACCCGAGAATTCCCTGGCTTCGGGATCAGGAGCCTTCGGCTATGGCGGGACCTCGTCTACGTGATAGGGGCCCGGCGCCTTGCCGCGGTCAGTGCCGAGACCGGGGAGCTTTCCGGCTCCTACACCTGGACGGGCAAGACCCCCCTGTATTGCGGTACCGCCGCCCGAGGTCTCATCGCCTGCAGCAGTTATCGCCACGTGCTGGTGGTCCACCTGTACTCCATGGCCGCCCAGAACTACCGGAATCTCTTCACGGTATCCCGGGCTTCGGGGCTCTCGGAAAAGCCTCACCATCGGGATTGAAAAAAATCCTTTCAAAGTTTACACTTTTCCCAGTCAGGGAGAGGACAATGATTCGAGTCAAAGAACGAACCGTGTTATGCGTCCTGGATTTTCATGAAGAAAACACCGCGATGGAGTATGCGTTCATCCGGGATGTGTTGATAGACCAGTGGACCGCGAGACGAAAGAGCACCACCCTCTTCGAATTCGATGTGGAATATCTTGGGGTGGAGGGGCTCGATAACGTCATAAAGGCGATCGAGATCTATCTCGAGAAGAGCCGTGACAGTGTCGTCCTCTACTATTTCCTTCCCACGGGCATCAACGGCGCCTACAAGTACTACCAGACCACCATCGGCAAGACCTACGGAGATCCCGACACCAACCCCTTAGGGCTTTGAGCCATTTGGGGCCGGGGGCTGTATTTCCTTCAGTTGGGTGCACCCGTCCGCCAAACCGCTTCTGCATGCGCGCTCGAAGAAGGTTCTGGCCTTGGGCAGATTTTTCGGCACCCCGATCCCCTGCGTGAACAGCCTCCCCAGATGGAGACAGCCCGTCAGCGCGGGCAGTGTCCTGTCCATGAGGCAGGCCCGGGCGAAGAACGCCGCTCCGCTGTGAGGATTCCGCTCCTTCAGCGGGCCCATGGTGAGATGAAGTCCCAGCGCCGTGCACGCCTCCGGGAGCTCGTGGTCGCACTGGGTACGGTATTGTATGAGGGCCTGGACACGGGCCGCGCCTCCCGCGTCATATTGATCATGTGCGACCTGGACACAGGCGGGGCGGTGCCCAAGGGTACATCCGCGACCATAGAGCTTCGCGATCAGGCTTTTGTGGGCACTGGACACTGTCTGCGCCGCGACCAGGCAAGAGGGGGCAAATCCTGCCTGGCACTGCCGGAGCTCCAGGGCGTGGGCTGTCGCCTTGAGCGGACGTGCTCCCAGCTTTTTCGGGCGATACCCCTGAAGCAGGACCAGCGCGCTCAGGTGGCAGGACTCGCGATCGCCCTTCTGGCAGCGGGAATCGAAGAGCGACCATGCTTCTTGGCAGGAGACCGCTCCTTCGGGCGCAAAACACAGCAGCTTCCCCAGGGACAGACAGCCAGTCCGATTCCCTGCTGCGCAGGACCGCCGGAAATAGATGCGTGCCTTGGCCAGGTTTCGGGCTGTACCGAGTCCCTCTCCATGGAGGGCTCCCAGCCTGTTGCAGCCGGAAGGCGTTCCGGCGAGGCACGCCCGCTGGAAGAGGACGAAGGCCACGGGCAGATCCTGCGAGGTGCCCAGCCCGTCCCGCGCCATTTCCGCCAGCGTGACGCAGGATCGCATGTCTCCCTGCCTGCAGCCACGTGTAATGAATGCATGGGCGAGGATAGGGTCCCTCCGGGCG
>QKIM01000637.1 GCA_003249585.1 Deltaproteobacteria bacterium | reverse complement strand
GTCGTCGACCTCGTTGCACACCTCCTCGGTCCCCGGAGGGGTGCAGGTGGGCGCCGCGTCCTGGCCCCCGTCCCCGCCGTCCCCCGCGTCGGGGTCGAGGACATCGCCGTCGGGCTGGCCGGCGTCGTGGTTGATGGTGAAGGTGGTCACCTCGCAGGAGGTGCCGAGGAGCCCGGCCACCATGCAGATCAGGATGAAGGTCCTCATGCGGCACCTCCGATCCGGCGTACGGCCAGTCCAAGCACGAGCACCAGGAGGAGGAAGGAGGCTGGGGCCGGGGCTTCCCCGCCCGCGCTACAGGCACACCCGCCGCCCGTGGAGATCTCCTCGGGGGGCACGGGCAGCGTGTCGCTCACGCAGCGCCCCGTCCCGTCGTTGGCCACCTCGCACCGGGTCGAGCCCGAGCAGGTCATGAGGTTGCAGGGGTCGGGGACGCACTCCCCTGTAGGGATGCACACCTGCCCCGGATCGCAGTAGACCGAGGGACAGGGGTTGATGAGGCACTCACCGCCGTCGCAGTACTGATAGGACTCGCAGTCCACATCGACGCAGGGATCACCTACGCACTCGCCCTGATCGTTGCACGACTCGCCCGAGGGGCACAGCTCGTCCCAGCACAGAGAGACACAGGTCCCGCCGCTGCAGTACTCACCGGAGTCACAGGCGACGCCCCCGCAGGGGTCTTCGATACAGTTCCCGTCATAGCAGATGAGCGCCCCGTCGCAGCCGAGGGTGTGGCAGTCACGGCACACGCCCAGCACGCAGGTCTCGTTGTCGTCGCACTGCACGTCTTCACAGGGATTCACACACTGGTTGTCCTGGCAGATCTCGCCCTCCACGCAGGCCGAGCAGGCCGTGGGCATGCACACGTCCACCGTCCCCTCCGTCACCGTGTGCTCTTCACAGACGGCGCCACCGCCGCAGGGGAATTCGCCTTCGGAACACTCGATGCGGCATCCGCCCCCGATGCACCAGTAGCCTAAGGGACAGGGCGCGTCGTTGTCCACCACCCCGTCGCAGTCGTCGTCCAGGCCGTTGCACATTT
This sequence comes from Deltaproteobacteria bacterium, assembly GCA_003249585.1. Lineage (GTDB taxonomy): Bacteria > Myxococcota_A > Polyangia > HGW-17 > HGW-17 > SZUA-580. The sequence goes on along the minus strand of QKIM01000637.1, from coordinate 1,571 downwards.
CGTCCGAGGCCTCCACGCCCCCCAGGCAGACCAGGCTGCCGCCCGCGCAGATCCACACACCGGGCTGACAGACGCCCTCCCCTTCACCACAGGCCAGGTTGAGGAGGGGGTCCTCCTCGTCCACGGCGCCGTCGCAGTCGTTGTCGACGCCGTCACACACCTCGTCCCCGGTCGGGACGCACTCGGTCTGGCAGTTGAGCCCCTCGTCGACCTGCCCGTTGCAGTTGTTGTCGATACCGTCACAGATCTCGGCCGAGGGCGTGGCCCCCGGGGTGTCGATGACACACTCGGTCCCGGTGAAGTCGGCACGGCACTGGTAGGTGCCCGTCCCGCGGCAGGGTCCGATACCGCCATCGTCACAGGCCAGACCCTTGGAAGGGAAGTCCTCGTCGATCTGTCCGTCGCAGTCGTCGTCGACGTCGTTGCACGCCTCGAAGACCACGCTCTCGGCCACGATACCCGCCAGCGCGGCGGCCAGCTCGTCCTCGCTGCCCACGAAGAAGGCGTCGCGAGCGCCGGAAGTGGAACCAGCGTGGGCGATGGCGTTGAGGGAGGCCTGCTCGGCGGCGAGCACAGAGAAGCCGATGACGTAGGTCTCAAGGCCGCTCTGGGCCAGGAGCTCCGACGCCGCGGTCACGGGGTTGCCGCGACAGGTCTCACCTCCATCGGTGAGGAGGATGACCGCGTACTTGCGGCAGCCGGCGATGATGTCCTCGGCCATGACCTTGTCCATGTACGCCTTCACGGCGTACAGGGAGTCCGCCAACGGTGTGGGGCCCGTGCCGCGCAGCTCGCAGTCACCGCCGCCGGCATAGTCGCAGAAATCGCCCTCGGCCGTGGAGGCGCTGAAGGACGTCTCGCGGTGATCCATCCACATGAGGTGCTGGTTCACCGGACGCTCGAAGCCAACGAGAACGTCGGCGCCGCGTCTGGGGCTGCCGCAGCCGCCCGCGTAGTTGATGCACACGTCCGACGTGGGAGACTCGGCATAGATGGGCCAGCTCTGGAGCGTGGCCCCCGCGCCCGTGGTGACCGTGCAGGCCGGAGTGGAGCCCGTGTTGTTGGTGGGGTTGTCGTAGGTGCAGCAGATGCCGGCACACTCGAAGGACTTGGCCGTCTGGCAGTTGACCGACGCCCCCGTCCCCTGGGCGAAGCGGGAGAGCCCGAAGTCGATATCGGGGAAGTAGGCGCTGATGACGTTGACCAGCGCCTTTTTGGCGGCGTAGAGCCTGGAGTCGTTGCCGGCGATGCCGTCGAGGTTGGTGTCGACCCCCTCGTGGCCCTCGGAGCCGTCACCGAAGGTCCAGTACCCGGACATATCCGTGAGCATGGAGCCCGAGGTGTCCACGATGACCATGAAGCGGGGCCGGGTGTCGGAGACCGGCGCCTGGCACACGGGATCACTCACGGGGACGCAGTCGTTGGGCAGCCCCCCCGTGCAGGCGGGCACCGTGACCTGACAGGTCCCGGTCCCGCAGGAGTCGTCGACCATGTTGTTGTCGGTGATCCCGTCGAAGTCGTTGTCGAAACCGTCGCAGATCTCTCCGCGGTAGACGCCGTTGAGCTGCAGC